>JAYTLK010000246.1:0-23254 GCA_043729515.1 Herminiimonas sp. | reverse complement strand
TACGTCAGCGTCGGCGAGGCCGAAGGCTGGCGTCCATCGGCATGCGGGCTGCCGCAAGCATTATTCATTGGCCAGAATGAAGAGTGGGGCAGCCGCATTGCCGACCTGACCCAAGCGCCGTGGCAAGACTATCTGCTGCGCCAGCGGATGGCGCCGCTGTGGGCGGCGGGGTATCGCGGGTTCTTTCTCGACACCCTGGACAGCCACCGCCGTGCAACGACGAACCCGGATGAGGCAGCCAGACAGACCCGGGCGCTCATTGCACTGATCCAGGCGATGCGCGCCAGATTTCCGGATGCGAAGCTGTTGCTCAATCGCGGCTTCGACATACTTGCGGCCGTCGCGCCGATCGTCGACGGCGTCGTGGCCGAATCCCTGTTCGAGCGCTGGGATCAAGCCGCGCGCGAGTACATGCCGGTGCCGGATGCCGATCGGCTCTGGCTGCTGGCAAGACTGCGGGAAGCGCGCGACACCTACCGGCTCCCCGTGACCGTGATCGATTACGTGCCGTCCGACAAGCCGGCATTGGCGCGCGAGACCGCGCAGCGCATCCGCGCGCTCGGTTTCGCGGCATGGGTTGCCAATCCCGGCCTGGACACCCTACCGGAGTGGACGTTCTGATGCACCCGCAACCCTGCCCGCACCGTGCCGGTGTCTTGATCCCCTGGCGTCGGGCCGGAGAAGCAGGCAACGCGTGCACTGCTGACCACGCAGCTCGGCGCCGCTGCAAGCAGCCTGCGCGATACTGCCGCCCTGGCAGAGCTGGCGTCGTTCGCCGCCTCGACAGAGTATTTCGCGCAGGTCGGGCAGGCCGTTGAAAACATGGCGGGTCTGGCCGACGCGCGCCAGCCGCACCGATCGCCGGCTGAGGGGCAGCCTTGTGCCACCACTGCCACTTCTGCCACTTCTGCCACTTCTGCTACCAACTCGAAGACCACAGCCACAGCCTTGGCCACGACCACGACAAGATCCGCAACAGGCATGGGCGACAGCGCGCCAGCATGCGCGCGGTCCGGCAGGCCCTGGATGCCTATCTGGCAGGCGGTCAGCAACCCCTGGCTGCGGGCAGATCGACGACGATGCCTGGGATTTCCTCGTAACTGCCTGACTCCTGCTGCAACGCGCTTGCTTGGCTTGGCGCGTTGCAGTTGGATCATCACGGAAAAGCCATGGTGTTGCAGCATTAACCTATCCAACTATTACGCTGCACCCTCTAAGAGGACATTACAACTTTGCCGCTACAACTAAAAAACGTGTAATTTATGTTATGTAAAGTATGAATCGCGTCTAACTTTTTGATTCCGCGGATTGCGTATCTTTCTATCCAAGCAAAGGCATTAGCCCGCGCGTGTTTTTCGAATGCGTCTTCGCCTCGCCCGCCGCCATTGGCTCTAACGGCGGCCGGTGTTGCGTCTGCCAATCGACTGACTCGCAGGCATCGTGCCGACGGGTGTAGGCAGCGTGTTGTCCCGAGACCAGGATGGCGATTTCTTCCAGCAGCCATTGCGTCGGTGCTGGCTGCAGCCACAACAATCCGGGCAGTATCAGCAGCGGGATCGTTGCCAGTTGTGGACCGATGGCGATCTTGCCGGACCGATCTGCCCGATGCAGAAATACGGCGCCGCATCCCAATCCAAATGCCAGGCCACCAACGACTTCGGAGACCGAGTGCACGTGAAGTGCAAGTCGAGACATGCCGATCAAGCCGGCCACGCAGGTACCGATCAGCCATGACCCTTTCTGCCGATGGCCACGAAATGCCATCGGGCCGAGATGAAACAACACCGGCAAGACAACACCGGCCATCGCCGCATGTCCGCTCAGGCCAGTAAAGTCCAGACTGCGCAAGCCAAGGCACCAGCCCATAAACAGCAGCTTGCTCAGTGCCACCGTCGTGCCGACGAATGCCACCGTCAGGCACCATCTTGCCGCAAGCCGTGCTTGCCGCGCGCTGACCAGCCAAAGCGAAATCAGGGCCGCTGCCGGCAACAGCACGCCGCTGTCGCCAAATGCGGTGATGCTTTCCCAGAACCGCATGCAATCAGGCTCGCGCCCGCAGCGCAGGCTCAGTGGTCATGACGCAGGTCGGCAGCATCCTTTGGCAGGCGCAAACTGTCCGGCAATACCAGCACCATCATCGCCGTCACGTACCAATAAAATGCCGATTCATGGATGAGCGACTTCAGATACAGCGCGACATACTCCGCTGAGCCACCGAAGATCGCATTGCCGACTGCATGGGCCGGGCCCACGCAGAGGGCCCGGATTTCCGGCGGAAACATCTCGGCTTCCACGATGCCGCTGATCGACGTATAAAAACTGACGATCACCATTGCGGTGACGATCAGCACGCCTGCCACCGTCGGCCGATCGACCGCATCAGAAAGCCGGCGGCAAATGCCCCGGCGGTGGTGAGCAACTGGACCGTCTGGTTCGACTTGGGAAAAAACGCCGGCGCAAGATAGATTGCGCAGAATACGTGGACAGGGAAATCGAACCATTCGACCAGGTTGCCCGAGGAGGCCGGCACGAGTGGCAAAATTCGCGTACGCTTTTCATTGGGCGTGCAGGCGTCGGGCGGTGGAGCGGCGGCGGCAGCGGCGGTAGCGGCGGTAGCGGCGGCAGTGGTAGCAGCGGTAGCAGCAATACCTGGTTGGAGCTGGCTTGGTTGCATGGCGAGGATTCCTTGGTCACCGACAATGGGCGGATCGGATTGCATCGCTTGCGGTGCACCCGTTACATTCACCATTGTAAATATGCCAAGAAAGCCTGTGCTGTGCAGACGCACATGCCGTGAACGTCGTCGCCGAACTTTGCGGACGCAACTGCCGGGTTATGGCTTGCGGCGACGAAATGGCTGAACACGGACGGCGCGCAAGGCGCTCGTGCGCATTGCTGCGGCCGGGACCGTACGGCCACGTGCTTCACTGGCGCGGACTTGCGCCAGCACCTGCTCGAGCGACAGGCTGCGCCCCTGCTCCACTGCCAGGCTCTCTTCGATGGCTGACAAGCGTCCTGCTGCAGCGGCCAGCGCCGAGCGCGCCGTCACGGTGGCTTGCCGTTCCTGGGCAATCGTGGCCAGATGCGATTGCGCCTGGCGCTCGGCATCGCTTTTCGCGCTGCGCAGTTCGGCGCGGGCATCCTCGATCTGCTGCATCGCATGGCGGCGCAATCCGTCGAGTTCGATCAGGCGCGCGGCCTGTTCGGCCTCGCGCGCAGCGCTATCCTGGCGCAAGGCGGCAAGCCGTTCGTCATGCGCTTGCAACTGACCGGCATGGCGCACTGCGGTCGCCTCCGCCGCTGCCTGCGTGCGCGACACCGTCTCTTCGAGTCGTCGCACCGCCTCCCGCGACACTTCCAGCGCATGGGCCGTGTCCTGATTCTGGCGCTGGGCCGCCAATGCTGCTGCGTCGGCGACGTCCGCATGCTGCTGCGCCAGTATCAGTTCGGCCTGCATCGCCTCGCGCTGGCGGGCAAGCTGGTCGCTTGCCGCTTCGTTGGCGCGAATCCACAGGTCGCGTGCGAGCGCGGCGACATCGTCAGGCATGCCGGCAATGCTTTGCCGCTCCTGCTTCATGGAGAGCAGTACCGCATACCAGGCGTTGATGTCGGCCTGGGTATCGGTGTCGGACCCCTGTTTCCTGCCCTGGTTTGCCAGGGTCCATTCGCGCACGCTGGCAATCGAGGGTTTGCGGCCGGCGGCGGCGAGCGCATCGCAAGCCATCCAGGTCAGCTCACGGCGTCCGGTGCTCATGTCATTCTCCAGGACGCAAGTCGCGTGACCAATGTCAGCGGCTGACCGCGCCTTCGGCAGTATTGATGTGCAGCGCCCAATCGTCAATAAAATTACATAATTAAACTAGCAATATATAGACGATAACGTAAATTTAATCGAGATTGTTTGCATTATCTCGATTAATTATCGCTCCGTCCGGGTCAGTGCCATGTGCTGGCATGCTTGCTCCGGGGTAGCGGCGTCCCTCGACCGACGCCGCAATCACGTCACTTTGCGTGGATATCCTTTCTCGGCCCAGTTTCGCGCCGACCCCGTGGTCAACTGAAAACCCGGCGCCACGCTGATGTCGGCCAACCGCTCGCCGGCTTCGTCTTCTGCCCAGAGCTGCGCGCGCGGGTCATCGTCGTCCGGGGTGATGTCGATGCCGACCATGATCATCTGGCCGCCGACGCTGATGCGCACTCTCTTGTGCAGGATGGCGTCAAGCTGTTGCTCATGCCGGCGCACGAACTCGTTCGCGGTCTTGACCAGCGTCGAGAATGCGCCGGTGTCGAGCGGTTTCGGATTCTTCTTGTCCCGACCCATCGTCCAGGGACCGATCAGCGCCGGTTCCGGTTCGCCGTCCTTGATCATCGCCACCGCCCAGCCCTCGTCGTCATCGTTCTTGATGACCCGGGCCGTCCAGCCATCGCCTTGCCAGAGCCGCGGCTCTTGAACCAGCACTACGTCAGCATCGACCGGGTCGGGCTCGACAAGGGCGTTCGACATCCTGGCGTCATCGAGATCCTTGCCCAGGTTGTCGCCGGCGGCGATGTCGGCATCGATGGTTGGATTCAGGCTGGCGTTCGTACTGCCATCGGCGGTGGCCACTGCCGCAGGGTTGGAGCCGACGGCGGTGCGTTTCGAGCGGGGGGGAGTGGACATCTGATCAGTTCCTGTTGGCCTGCATGCAAGGTGACACTGTCGCGTCATCGATCTCGATTGTAGCAATCGCATGATGATGTCTTCGAACGTCAATCACGTTCAGCGCAAGATTTTTGCAAATTGCAGACCGATGTTGCCGAACCAGGCTTGTCTTCAGCGGTCATCAAGATGACGCAATTGCATCATGCCAGTGCGCGATGTGGTGCGCGCGAAGCCACCGCAAGTGTCCGCTGACCCGCTTGATTGACTGCGCCGCGCAAGGGCCGATCCACTGATTTAACGCATAGATTATTTCTAACGATCAGCAATACTTGACTTTACGAAACCAAACGAAAGACGACGATGGCACAAGAAAAAACCGATTTGAATGACACGATCAACTATGACCCGAACAAGTTGCTTGATACCTTGATCGAGAAGCTGCAACTGAAGAACGATGCAGCGCTGTCGCGCAAACTGGAGGTAGCGCCACCGGTCATCAGCAAGATCCGGCATCGCCGTCTGCCGGTCGGCGCCTCGCTGCTGGTACGCATGCACGAAGTGAGCGAACTGGGCATTCGTGAGTTGCGCGATCTGATGGGAGATCGCCGCGGCAAGCACCGCATCAGCCCGACGCAGTTCAAGCCGAAGGGAGCATGATGCGTGGGCAGGCCTGTCGTCGACCTGCCCGGATTTCCATCAAGCTTCCCCTGACCCTGCCCCGAGGGTATCCAGGCCCCGATCCGAGGCCGTTTGTCAGTCCATCCCAGGCGATCAGGTCAGCGCCGGATAATCGATATAGCCACCGGCCCCGCCGCCGTACATGGTTGCGGGATCAGGCGTAGCCAAGGGCGCGCCGGTTTTCAGGCGCCGCACCAGATCCGGATTGGCAATGAACGGCCGGCCGAACGCGATCAAATCGGCCTTGCCGGTTGCGCGCGCTTGAAGCGCAAGCGTCAGGTCGTAGCCATTGTTGGCCATGTATTGGCCCTGAAATCGGCGCCGCAGAATTTGTGGATCGAAACTGCCGGCCGGTTCCCGGGCCCCGCCGGTGTCGCCTTCGATCACATGCAAATACACCAGGCCGAATTGGTTCAACCCGTCAACGACATGGCTGAACAATGCCTCTGGATTGCTGTCCGCGATATCGCCAAAAGAGCTGACCGGCGAGATGCGCACGCCAACCCGCTCACCACCCCATATCCCCACCACGACCTGGGCCACTTCCATCAGCAGACGCGCGCGGTTTTCGATGCTGCCGCCGTAGGCGTCGGAACGCTGGTTGGTGCGGTCGCGCAGGAACTGGTCGAGCAGATAACCGTTGGCGGCATGGATCTCGACGCCGTCGAATCCGGCCAGCTTGGCATTTTCCGCCGCCACCCGATACTGCTCGACGATACCCGGCAGTTCATTCGTTTCGAGCGCACGTGGCGTCACCAGTGGCACGAACCCGTCCTGGGTGTAGGCCTGCCCTTCCGGTTTGATGGCCGACGGCGCAACTGGCAGCACGCCACCCGGTTGCAGCGACGGGTGCGAAATCCGTCCGACATGCCAGAGCTGCAGAAAAATCCTGCCGCCGGCAACATGCACGGCATCCGTGATTTTTTTCCAGCCAGCCACCTGGGCAGGCGAATAGATCCCTGGTGTCGAGATATAGCCTTTGCCTTGTGGCGATATCTGCGAAGCCTCGGCGATGATCAAGCCGGCGGTGGCGCGCTGGACATAATATTCGACAGCCATCTCGCTCGGCACATCCCCGGCGCCGGCGCGGCTGCGCGTGAGCGGCGCCATGACGATTCGGTTTTTTAACGTGAGCGGGCCAAGCCGGGTTGGGGAAAACAGGTCGTCTGCTTCAGAAGCAGCACGTTCGGAAACGGGAATGGAAGCGACTGTGGTCATCGTGGTGTCTTTCGTATGAATGGAAATGGGATCATGGCGCCGAGGCAAGCATGCGCTCGGGCTGACGTCGGCTTGATCGGACGCTGCAGCGATGCCGCCGTTATCAATTCGTCATGGTAGCCGAGATCGGCCTTTCCTGTCGGGCCCGGGCAGCCTGTCCGGGGAGGCGTCGGCAAGCGCGGGCCGTGCGGGTTAGAATCACCGCCGGCGCGGCCAGCAGGCTGCTGGCCCAGCCTTCCGACCTGCAGTTCCAACCTCGCTTTTTTTTCGACCAGGCATGCTGCAAGCCTGGTCCTTTACTGTTTTATCCCACTGAAAGGAATCACCATGGCTCTCGATAAAATCATTTACACGGCACATGCCACTGCAACCGGCGGACGCGACGGCAGCGCAAAATCGGATGATGGCAAGCTCGACGTCAAGCTCAATCCGCCGAAAGAAATGGGCGGCAATGGCGACGGCACCAATCCGGAGCAGCTGTTTGCTGCAGGCTATTCGGCATGCTTTCTGGGCGCGATGAAATTTGTCGCCGGGACACAAAAAATCAGCCTCCCGGCCGATACCTCGATCGATTCGCAAGTCCACTTCGGCCCGCGCGCGAATGGCGCAAAAGGCTTCAGCGTCGATGTCGGCCTTACCATCAGCATCCCCGGCATGGAGAAGGAAAAAGCCGAAGCCCTGGTGCATGCAGCGCACGAGGTATGCCCGTATTCAAATGCCACACGTGGCAACATCGATGTCGTGCTGACAGTCGTTTAAGCCGTCGGTAAACGAAAAAGGCGGGCATTCGCCCACCGCTCGAGTTGATCTGCGGACCAACACCGCAGATCAACCTGTCATGCTTGTTTCACTCGAGATTGCCACGCAATCGTGCGCCGGATGACCTAAGTCTGCACTCCCCCGCCTGCGACTGTACATGACGCGTCTCGACGACGACTATTGGCTATGCCTTTGATTCAGGCACGTCTTTCGGCTTGAAGTGATCCGGGCTGATCCGGAATTTCTCGCGACGATCGCCCATCAGGTCACGCAAATCACGAATGCTGACATCGCTGACTTCATGCATGCGCAAGAGCATCGATGCGCCAACCGGCAAACGGCGGTGACGGATCTTGCTGATCACCGGCGGCGCGACTTCCAGCGCGCGCGACAAGGCAGCATCGTTCTTGAGTTGCATCTTCTCGATCAGCGCATCGAGCAAGTTGTTCGGATCGTAGGCAAGATCATCGGTGAGTTTGCTGGTCGTCATTTTTTATCCTGTTTTGTTGTTAAAGCCAACATGCAAGTCTTGGCAGATTTGTCATGGTTTTCGACAATTCCTACACACGCAAGTTCAAACACTTCAATGTCTGATTCGCCAGGTTTTTCGCCTCATGAGGTCAGCAATCCGGCCAAGTTCGTTGTTCAAATTATTACCTTTGAGCATCTTGTCGCATGGTACCGCGATTTTTGCTGCCCGTGACGAAAAAACAAGTGATTCCGACATTTCGTTCGATTTTGCGGCGCTGCGGGCTGGAAACCTGGGTACAACATACGCCATTATGGTTATTTAGACAACATAGTATTTGAGAAAATGTTTCTTTGATAATTTCGCATCGGCTGTTGCATTGTTATTGGCATTCCTCAAGGTCGGCTTGTTACAGCGGCAGGCTTCGTGGTCCGGGACTCAGTTTGGCGCTGGCGCACGGTATGCCAGGTCTGGCGGGCAGCCTGCTAGAATCCGCGAGAGCAATTGCATGCCGCCAAGATGGCTGATCGCGCCTGCGCGATGAAACGCGCTTGACGCCGGTCCGCGCGATTGCCTCTTCATCCACTCTGTCCACCAGCAAGGAATCTCATGACAAAATTTTTCCGCTCTCCCCTGTCACGCAGTGCCGGCGCGCTTGTCTTTGTTGCAGCCTGCATGACGCTCTCACCTGCCTTGGCAGCCGATGCTGCTGCGCCAGGCACTGCGTCGCCGGCCACTGCCGTCCCGGCACCTGCTCACGTCAAAACAGAATCCGGTCTGCAATACACCGACGTGGTCGTCGGCAAGGGCGCGCTGGCCGCGCCTGGCAAGGCGGTTCGGGTGCATTACACGGGCTGGCTGCAAAAGCCCGATGGCAGCGCCGGACAAAAATTCGATTCGAGCCGTGATCGTGGCGACCCGTTTGCCTTTGCCCTGGGCGGTGGACAAGTCATTCGCGGCTGGGACGAAGGTGTGGCTGGCATGCGTGTCGGCGGTCAGCGCAAGTTGATCATTCCGGCGGCAATCGGCTATGGCGCACGTGGCGCAGGAGGCGTCATTCCACCGAACGCGACGCTGCTGTTCGACGTCGAATTGCTCGACGTGCGCTGATCTCAGGTTACCGCCGCTGCCGGTTGGTCCATGACAAGCCATTGGCCGATCGGCATCACAGCCAGATGAGCCCGATGGCGAACATGATGTAGAAAAGGCCGAACAGGCTCAGCATCGCGGCCGACAGCCCGTCGCCCCGGGCTGGGCCGGAGATACGGCGCATCAACCAGATCAGGCCGATGATCGACAGCATGGTCACGACCCCCGCCCACAACAATGGTGGGCTCAACAGCCAAGGCGTGAACAACAGGCCGAGAGCACTCGGGATCGTGGCCTGGATCATCATCGCGCCACTGATGTTGCCCAGTGCAAGGCGAAATTTCCCCTGCCGGACCCAGATCACTGCATTCAGGATCTCCGGCAATTCCGTGGCAACGGGGCTGAGCAGCAGCGCCACGAGTTGCGGCGAGAGGTGCAATAACGGGCCCAGCGCATCGAGCTGATGCACGAAGAATTGCGAACTCAAGAAAATGACCACCAGCGCCATGCCGGTTTGCAACATCACCCAACCGGTCGCGGGCTCGGCCGCGTGCGGCTGGAATTTCAATGGTGCCAGCGCCAGATCGTCTTCATCGACAGCCGCGCCTGCAACTTTCTCTGCATGGGTGGGGACGGTTGTCGTACGCCGCATTTCGCGCACCACATAGACACCGTACGCCAACAGGAAGACCACGCCCAGCCACGGTTTCCAGGCAAACGCCACCAACCCGAGCGCAACTTTGCACACGAAGATCGCCATGAACCAGATCTGATCCCGCTGCAGGCGGTGGGCGGTGATGGCATCGAGCGGCAGTCGGCTGGCACGTGGACGTTGCAACAGATGCACGCCGCCCACGACTGCATACGCAATCGTGGCCAGCACCAGCGGGCCGCCCATGGCAGCGCCGACCCCGATCTCGCGCGCCCCTGCATCCTTGCCGAACACCACTGCCACGAAAGTGACGACGCTCTCCGGCAGCGCAGTGCCGAATGCCGCCAGCACGGTGCCGACCGCATTGCGCGACACGCCGAGCCGGATGCCGGCCCATTCGACGGCATTGACGAAATATTCGCAGGAAAGATAGATGACGGCAGCAGAGGCCAGCAACAACAGGAGCGGTGAGAGCATCAGTAATGAATAAGAAGAGTCAGGAGCGGCGCAGCCGGCGAGGAGGGCAATGCTTCGAAGCGGACGGCGCCAACCGGTTCAGGCATAGCTTAGCAACATGCGGGTAGCAAGTGCATAGAGCAGCAAAGCGAACAGACGCTTGATCGTCACCACCGGCAGCCGATGGGCGAGTCTGGCGCCATAGGGCGCGGTAACGACGCTGCTGCACACCAGCCCGATCAAGGCCGGTAGAAAAACGAAGCCGATCGCGCCTTTCGGCAAACCGGCCACGTTCCAACCCGACACCAGATAACCGATGGTGCCGACTACCGCCACCGGGATGCCGATCATGGCGGCGGTGCCAATGGTAGTGCGCATCGGCACGCCGCACCAGAGCATGAATGGAATCGTGAGAAAGGCGCCGCCGGCAGAGACCAGTCCGCAGATGACGCCGATCAGCAGGCCCACCAGGAACAACGGCATCGCCGACGGCAGGGCACGCGCGGCAGCCGGTTTGCGATTGAGCAGGATCTGGGTGGCGCCGATGTAGACGATCACTGCGAAGGCCAGGGCCAGCCAGCGTTGGGAAATCCAGACCGATGCCACGGTCGCGAGCAGGCTGCCGGCCACCATGCCGGGCGCCATGCGGCGCACGATATCGACATCGACGCCACCCAGCTTCCAGTGTTCACGCACGCTGGCCCCGGAAGTAAATACGATCGATGCCATCGAGGTCGCCAGCGCAAGATGCACCACATGGTCGGGTGCAAAATGCTGGGCGGCGAACAGCGCGGCGAGGATCGGTACCAGCGTCATGCCGCCGCCGATGCCCAGCAACCCGGCCAGCACGCCGACGCCGGCGCCGGCTGCCAGGTAGACCAGCCACCAGATCATGCCGGCATCCCATGACGGCAGAAGAGACCGGTGCAGCGCGCCACTGATTGCCATCGCGCTCCTTGCGACGCCTGTGACTGCGACAGGGCCGTATTGATAAACTTGAACATGCCGGTCCTCGAGATGAAGCGCGGTCTCGATTCTAGCCGACGGCATTGCACCTGATGTCCTACGCAAGGTCGGGCGATTGTCCGATCGGTGTTGATCGATCCCGATTCTACAATTTCGACGGGGAAGTACCGCTGGTCATTCGGCAAGAGAATTTCTGGAGAAAACAATGGACGCATCAATTCCAACTGCCACTGATCGCATCAACGATCAAAAAACAGAGCCTCGCATCGCTGCCTTGAAACGGTTTCTCGACCGTCTTCTAAGCCAGCTCCATCCGGCGGCGCGGGTCGAGGATGAAGACCGTCATACGGCGACCGAGCTTGGTTTGGCCGGGAGTGATACCCATGAACTCGGCCATGCCGCTCTTGTCGAGCTGGCACGCCAGGCGATTCGCGATGAAGAACCATTGCGCGCTGCCGACCAAAGCCTGGAAACCATGTCTGCACCACCGGCTCAGCCGACAGCCGTGCCGTGATTGTCCACCATGCCTGAACCGCTTGTGCCGATGGGTGGCGCGCGCCGTCTTCGCGACGACACCCTTGTCGACCGCTACAAGGGGATGGAAATCCGTGTGCGGGCGCGGCGCTTTGGCATCGATGCCTGGACTTGCACCATCCGCATCTGCGGCGCGCCGCAGCGGGCCTTGCAAAGTGTCGGCGCCACGCTGCGCACCGCCGAGGTCGGCTCCACGCGCCAGGCAGCACTGGCATTCGGTTTTGTGGAAGCGATGACGTTGTGTGATCTGATTCTGGAACGCAAGAAGCCTGGTTGATGTCGAAGGGGAAGCTTGATTTCTGCTTTCCTTTCCCATCACTGCCAATGGCATCGACTACTGCACACCGCTCGACCGGATGGGCCACCGGCGTCATCGCAGCCGCCCTCGCATCGCGAGAAATGACGGATCCAACCGGGCTCTGGACGGCGGCCACGCTGGTCTGCGGCTACCTTGGGGGGACCGCGCCGGACTGGATGGAAAACGCCTGGTGGTCAACCGGGCGTGGCAAGCAACGCTGGATCACCCACCGTACCTGGACCCACTGGGGACTGGCCTGGATCGGCTTGTTGGCATGGTGCTATCTGCATCTCGCCCAGCACCGGCTGGCCGCGCCGGCGTTCGGATTTGCGGCCGGTGGCCTGATGCACCTCCTGGCAGATTGGCCCAATCCGCTCGGTGTTCCCTGGTTGTTTGCCCGCCGCTACTCGCTGCGCTGGTGGAAAAGCGGCCGCTGCGATTACCTGCTGATCTTCATCGTCTGGGCTGCCGCATTGTTCGTGGCCGATCAGGTTTGGTGGCATGGTACCGTGCGCCGCCATCTCGGCACCCTCAGCGCGCACGCTTACACTAGCCTACCGACCGGGTTCCGCGCAATTGTGGAAGGATGGTTGCGATCATTTGTCTTACGTTAAAAAAATGCTCGTACTTTTCGCGCCCGGAGAGCCGCTTCACGAAACCTGGAGACTTGATCAATGAGTACACGTCGTGAAATTCTGGAACAAGCTGGTAGCGTCGAGGGCAGTGCGACTGCTGTATCCACGACCGACCCGGCAGCTTTCGCACCTGCCGACCCAACCGCTGCACGGGACGACATGGCTTTCGCAGGCCCGCACGAGATGCCGCAGAATGCAAAGCTGCTATCGATCAAGCATGCCGATGGCAGCGAATCACTGGGTGCAGTCATTCCCGGTGGGGTAGTCGACGTACGTGCTACCGCCAGAAAACTTGGCATCGCTGCACCTGCGACGCTGCATGAACTGCTTGTCGGCGGCAACGGGGAGGCACTGACCAAGGTCATTTCGGGCGCCAAGGTTTCCGGCGTGCCGCTACTGGCTGAAGCCGACATCACGCACGGTCGCTTATTCACGAATCCGGGCAAGATCATGTGTGTTGGCCTGAACTACCGCCAGCATGCCAAGGAAGTCGACATGCAGGAGCCGCGCGTGCCGCCCCTGTTCAACAAGTACAACAACACCCTGGCGGCGCACAATTGCGTCATTGCGTTGCCGCCACGCGATGTGGCGTACAAGTTCGATTATGAAACGGAACTGCTGATCGTCATCGGCAAGGTCGGTCGTAATATTCCAGAAGCAGATGCGTTGAGTTATGTTGCCGGCTATTGCACATCGAATGATTTTTCGGCACGCGACCTGCAACTCGAAACGCCGAGCGGCCAATGGATGGTCGGCAAGACGCTCGACGCCTTTGCACCAATCGGCCCGTATTTCGTGTCATCGGATCTGGTAGGCGACCCGAACAAACTCAAGATCGAAACGCGGGTCAATGGTCAATTGCGGCAGTCGTCGAATACTGCCGACTTCATTTTCACGACGCAGCAAATCATTGCCTACATCAGCAAATTATGGGCAATCGCGCCAGGCGACATCATTTTCACGGGCACGCCGCAGGGTGTGATTGCCGGCATGCCGAAGGACAAGCAAGTTTGGTTGAAAGCGGGAGACAAGGTAGTCTCCAGCATCGAAAAGCTCGGTGACCTGATGTTTTCGCTTGGTTGACGGAACGCTGCCGTGAACTGGCAGGCATGAAAAGACCGGCTCGGGAATTTCCCTGCCGGCCATTGTCTAAAACATGCGTCGCGGTAATTGCGTTCTACTCTCGAGCCGTTTTTAGCTTTCCTTGCCCTGCCATGCATTACCTTGGCTTAGCTGCGTGTTGCCTCCGAATTATTCAACCATGGTTTTCACCGAATTCAGCTCGTCGCCGCTCGCTTCCAGGCGTGACTTGTCTTTCAGCGGCTATCTGCAAGCTTTTGCATGCGCACTGCTGCCAGGCCACGGTCACTGGCAGCCAATGCCTCGCGCGCTGCACGAATGGTCGTGCCGTCGGTAGAGGCACGTTTGGTTGCAACTGGCATCATGCCCCACGCGGTCTCACGCAGCGGCACATTGGCAATCGCCATCGATGACACCGGTGCAGGCAACACTGCCGGAGTCGCATGGCTTGTCCGATCGGGCGCCTGCACGTCCAGGTAACCGATCAGGACAGCGTCGCCACAGGAAGTGTCGGAGTAAGAGACATGGCCGGCCTGATCGATGCACTTGGCAACCTGAGCATGGGAGGCGGCCGTGGTCAGGCAGCTTGTCATGATCAAAGCACTGGCCAGAAGTCGGATCACAGGGCGCATGGAGCAATCTTTCGAATCAATAAAATAACTGGCAAACGAAGCCACAACGTGGCCTGCCTGAAATGTTGTTGATTTGATCATGCCCCTCGTCCTTCAGCGTGTCTGTGCGGCAGACCACGCAACGCGTTGCAGTGGCATGCCAACCGACTGGCTCCTCATGGCGTGCAGCCGCCTTGCCTGGATCCGCGCTACGCGTTCGGCGGCGTTGAACAGCATCAGTGCGTGGTGGCGGGTTCCGACTGCGCACGCCTGGTGCTGCCACGGGTCACAAAATACGTGCCGGCCAGCAATGCGCCGGCGGCCATCAACATTGAAGTTGCCGGCATTCCCCGCGCCATGTTGCCGGCAATTTCACCGGCACGTGGCGCCACCAGTTGCAGGCGCCGCTTGGTCATTTCCGCACCCAGTTCGCCCAGCCGCGGGCCAAGCAATTTTTCTGCCATCGGCAAGAGAATCGTTTCCTCGTCGGCCACGTGATGCAAGACATCGCGGATCAGTTCCATGAAGGTGGCGTCGTACTGTGCATCGTCAGGATGCATGCCCCGCAGGCGCGTGATCAGGCGGCGCATCTCATCGTGTTCCGGCACGCTTTCGGCAAGCGTGGGATCGCTTGGCATGACGGCGCGCATCGCCGGATAAAATATTTCTTCTTCAAGCTGGGAATGGATTTCCAACGCCACGCATGCCGTATTGACCAGACCCTGTTTGTTCATGGCTGAATTCTCGGTCCGGTATTGATGGAAAGTCGCGATGACATGGGTATGGTCGAACTTGATCATGCTGGTGATGCTTGGGGATAACTTGCTGGCAAGCTTGTTCATGGCGGTCCTTCAAGATGGTTGTTGGCTTGGCGTATGGTTTACTGCTGTGGTGATCGGGCAATGCCGTGATGCGGTGCTAAAACACGATGCCATCCGGCCGCCGACACAATGCAACTGACAGGACTGTACGGGCAGGCCGCGCCGCTGACATCGTGTGAATTCATTCTAGTCCGCAGGCTTTCCGCATTAAGCGATCTATCTCGCCTTGCCATGCGATCGCTAGCCGTAATAGTCGGCCAGTAATTGCAGCGGACTAATGGCGAAGCCTTGCGCAAAGTCGATGCCGATCGCTTTCACGGTTCTCAGGACCTCGGGCGACTCTACAAATTCCGCAATTGTCTTGATGCCCATTACATGGCCGACTTCGTTGATTGCCGACACCATCGCCCGGTTGATGTCGTTGGTGGCGATGTCGCGCACGAACAGGCCGTCGATCTTCAAAAAATCGACTGGCAGGGATTTCAAATAGGCGAACGACGACAAACCGCTGCCAAAGTCATCGAGCGAAAATTTCACGCCGCATTTTTGCAGCCGCATCATGAATTCGCGTGCCTTGCTCAGGTTGGCCACCGCCGCCGTCTCGGTGATCTCGAAGCACACCCGTTCCGGTGGCGTGCCATGCCGTGCAAAACAGGCCATGACGAAATCATGCAACTGGTCGTCGTTGAGCGAAACGCCAGACAGGTTAATCGCCAGTACCGAGTCCCCCGGTGCGCCTTCCTGCGGATGCAAGGCCATGTGTCGACAGACAGATTCAATTACCCAGCGGTCAATCGAAATCATCAGGTCGTAGCGTTCGGCGGCGGGGATGAAAGCGCCTGGCAGCACCATGACGCCATCCGCGCCCTGCAGGCGCAGCAGCACCTCTGCGTGCCGAGTGGTCGTGCCGTTGAGGCTGTCGATGGGTTGCACGAGCAACGTGAAACGATCTTTCTCGAATGCTTCTGTCAGACGGGATACCCACAGGATTTCGCCATGTCGCTTGGCCAGGATCTGGTCGGTTTCCTGATATTGATGGACCCGGTTGCGGCCCTGCTCCTTGGCCACGTAGCAGGCCTGGTCGGCCGCACTCAAGAGGTCTGATGTGGACTTGCTGTCCTCGTCCACTGCCACCAGGCCGATGCTGACACCGATCTCGAAGGTATTGCGATTCCAGACGAAGCGGTAATCCTTGATGGTCTCGCGCAGTTTTTCAGCCAGTGCCAGCGCCTGTCGCAACGGGCAGTTGAGCAGCAGGACGCCGAGTTCGTCTCCGCCCAAGCGCGCCAGCACGTCGCTGTCGCGCATGTGGGACTGCAGCAGGTTTGCCAGATGTTGAAGCAACACGTCGCCGGCCGCATGGCCACAGGTGTCATTGACGATCTTGAACTGGTCGAGATCGAGATACAGCAGTGCATGGGTATTGCGATCGGCCTTGGCGCTGGCCAATGCGGCTGCAACCTGGAATTCGAACTCGCGTCGGTTGATCAGGCCAGTCAGGGCATCGTGCGAGGCCTGCCACGACAATTCATGGCGCAACTGCCGTTCATGGCTCACATCGTGGAAAACGATGACGGCGCCGAGCGTCTCGCCGCCGGCGTTTCGGATCGGCGCGGCAGTGTCCTCGATCGCCACCCGGTGCCCGTTGCGCGAAATCAGGGCGCTGCGGTTCGAGACCGCCACCGTCTGGTTCAGGCGCAGGCACTTCAAGACCGGATTCTCGAACGGCGTGTCACTGGTTTCATCGACGATGCGAAATACCCGATCGACCGGCAGACCAAAAGCATCGTCATTGCTCCACCCGGTGAGTTGCTGGCCGACCCGGTTGATGCTTTGCACCCTGCCCTGAACATCCGTCGTCAGCACGCCATCGCCGATCGAGCCGAGGGTCAGGTCTGCCATTTCACGCTGCGCATTCAAGGTAAATTCGGTCTGTTTGCGATCCGTCACATCCCAGACGATGCCCAGAGTACGCGAAGGCACGCCGTCGGGATGGTAGAGGATGTGGGCCCGGGCGGCGAGCCAGTGCTGGCTGCCATCCGGCCAGATTACCCGATACTCGATCGCGTAGCGTCCCGAACCGACAATGGCAGTCTGCATGGCAGCGACGATCGGTGCCCGGTCCTCCGGATGGAGGTGTTCCAGAAAATGGCGGTAGGGTTGCGTCAGCGGCACTGGCGCCATGCCCAACAGAGGCGGGCCGGAAGCGCTCCAGAAAACATCGCCGTCAACGACGGTGTCATTGACGATCGACGAATCCCACACAGCCAACTGCGCTGCTTCGAGGGCCTTCAGCATGCGGATTTCGGTATCGTTACTGTGCATCGCGGGTCCTCTGCCATGGAGATGAGCGTCTATAAGAATGGCAGGTGCATCGACATCACGTGTGATATTGCGTAATGTATTTAGTAGTTGTTTGGATTTTTTCCTGGGCGGATTGTCTCGTGGCGCGTTCCAACGGGCCAGACGGATTTGCAACGCGGCCCGGAACAAGCGCCCAGTTGTTCAGAATCAATTGCCGGTCTGGGGAGGCATGCTGGTGACCGCCGAAGCGAGCACATAGGAGAGATACTGATGGGACGACAAGACACCGGGGTGCGAGAAAGTGCTGCGTATTACACCTTGTCCGGCGATGTCAACAGCGACATGGTGCAGCGGGTATTTGCGGCAGCCGCCTCCATGAGAATTGACGGCGTGACGACGGCACACCTGCTGCTGCAGTCGCATGGCGGATACATCAGCGATGGAATTTGTCTTTACAATTTTTTGGCGAACCTGCCGGTCCGTTTCATCACCTACAACGCGGGCGCAGTGGCCTCGATCGCGGTAACGGTCTTCTTGGCCGGACGACAACGTGTTGCCAGCCCGACGGCGCGCTTCATGCTCCACAAGTCGCATGCCTCGCCACCCGGCGGCGCCGGGCCGGAGGCGCTTCAGATCATCGCCGAGGGCCTGAAAGCCGATGACCGTCGCACCGAATCGATCCTGCGCCGCTTCGTGCAATTGACCGATGCGCAGTGGGCGGTGCATGCCCATGCCGACCTGCATCTGACGGCCGAAGCGGCATTGCAGGCAGGACTGATCGATACGGTTGCTGACTTCGCACCTCCAGCAGGGGCGCGCATTACTTGCATCTAGACCGGCCTCTACAGGCCCTCAGCAGTCCTCAGCGGGCCCAAGCGGCTCTCTGCGGGTCTCACCGCGTCGCAGTAGGCTTCAGCAAGCCTCAGCGAGCCAAGTGCTTTTCGCGGAACAACCAGAACTGCTGCCAGGTGTCGCCGGGCCGTGCACCGGTCCAGGCCAGATCCCATTTCGCCAGATCGACGCCATTGATGCCGGTAGCTGCATAACCTTGCAGCAGCAGCAGATCACAGTCCCGACCAGCGCCGATTTCCTGACGTTCGGTGACGCGATCCGTGTAGTAGTCCAGCATGGCGCGTTCGCTTTCCCCGAGATTGATGCTGGCGATGCAACGATTGCTGGTCGGCCACGGAATGTTGCCAAACACGACGCGATAACTCTTGCCGTAATCGAGCCAGGGCATCCACAGCGTCGAGAGCAGCGTCCAGACCAGCGCCAGCCCGGCGGTCCATGCCAGCAACGGCCGGCCATGTGCGGGCAACCATCGGGAACGACATGCAAGAATGCCGGCAGCGATGCTGACGGCAATGGCTACCAGAACCGGCGCCGGCTGCAGGTCAGGAGTGAAATCCGCGGGCAACAGGCGGGTCAGCCAGCGCCACTGGGGCGGTGCATTGGTCGCCATCATGATTGACCAGACGCTCCAGATGACCGCGCCAAAAGCGCCGAAGACGAGCATGCTGCCGGTAATCCAGACCCGGCCGGTTGTCACATGCAGCATGCGCACCGATGGCGTTGCGAGAATGGCCAGCGGCACCAGCAGCGGCATTGCATACACCGCGCGCATGGATGCCGAGGTCGACAGCACCAGCAGCGTGATGCAGGTCATTACCAACCCGCATTGCAGCCCGGCATGCGTGCCGATGTCCCGCCAGCGCCGCCAGACCACCAGCATTGCCAGCGGCAGGGCAGGAAAAGTGAACCACGGCAGCGTGTGTACCCAAAAATTTTCGATATGTTCGGTGCCGTGACTGACTGCTGAAAAACCAAAGAAGCGGCCGAAATTATTGTCCCAGAACCATTCCTGGAACAGCACCGGGGAACGGAGGTACAGCAGCGCTGGCCAGACCGTCACCATCGGGATTGCGATGAAGAACGCATTTGCCAGGCCTGCTGCGTAGCGCCGGCTACGCCATTGAACGAACAGGAGCGGCAATGCCAGCGCAGTGAGGCCGAGAATACCGGGCCCCAGCAAGCCCTTCGACAGAAAGCCGATGCCTGCTCCCACGCCAAGAAGGAATCCGCCGGGACCCGGTTTCGTCAGCATGATCGAAAACGCCCAGGCGCCCAAAGCGAATCCTGTCAGCAAAGGCACGTCAGGCATCATCATGTGTGACTGCACCGTCAGACCCAGGCAGGCAATGAGCATCACTGGCGTGAATCGGCCCAGTCCCCGTCCCCACCAGTTGCGCGCCGCCATTGCGACGGCGCCACACGTGGCTGCCATGAAGCAGCCGGACACCAGGCGCGCCGCATCCGGTTCGGCAAGCAGGCCACCCAGCGCCCTGGCCAGCAGCGCGGCGCACCAGGCATAGAGCGGGGGTTTTTCCATGAACGGTTCACCGGCCAGCATCGGCACCAGCCAGCTGTCATCGTCAAGGATGCTGTGAATGATTCCGAAGATATACGCTTCGTCTGCCTTCCATGGCTCGTGACCGGTCAGCCCGGCAAAGATGAAGGCAAACGTCAGCAACAGGAAGGGTGCCAGGGAAAGCAGGCCACCCAGGCGTGCTGAACGGGCAGTCTGGCTGGCTGCGGTCAGGGTACTGACGGTATCGAGCGGGTGAGTTGACGGGCTTGTCATCGCGCAATGTCATTGCGCCGAGCGCACCGACCTTATTGATAAAATATACAGTATGTTACATGCACAGCTGCAATCAGTCCGAAAAATTACGAATGGTAAAGCTTCCTTTTAATGAACGCAGTACCGTAGGCGCGGCACTACCGGCGCGGCACTACCGACGCAGCCCCACCGACGCAGTTTCGACCATCCGCAGCTCTCCTGTCATGACACGCATCAGATCGCCCGCCGCTAGCAGCGGATGCTCTACCGCTTGCAGCTGCCAATCGCCGCCATCAGCGCATCAAAATTGACCGGCTTGACCAGGTGCAGGTCGAAGCCGGCTTCGATGGCGCGTTGTTGATCTTCAGCAAGGCCGTAGCCGGTCAGCGCCACCAGGCGGATGTCGGCGGTGGCCGGATCGGCGCGCATGCGCCGTGCCACTTCATAGCCGTCGATGCTCGGCAAACCGATGTCGATCAGGGCGATGTCGGGCAACGTGGCTGCAGCCACCCGCAGGCCCTCGATACCATCGGCGGCTTCCAGTACGGTGTGGTCGTACTGCTGCAACATGGCGGCCATCATCTCGCGGCCATCCTCATTGTCTTCAATGAGAAGGATACGGAAGGCACCGACGTCGATCGGACCAGTGGCAGGCACGGCAACTGCTGCCGGGCCATCGATTGCCGGCAGACGGATCGTGAAGGTGCTGCCCTCCCCGGGGCCGTCGCTTTCCGCTTCAATGGTTCCGCCGTGCAGTTCGATCAGCTGCCGTACCAGTGCCAGGCCAATGCCGAGCCCGCCCTGCGCCCGGTCGAGCGAGCTTTCGCCCTGCACGAACACATCGAACACATGCGGCAGCAGGTCGGCACCGATGCCGACGCCGGAGTCGCGCACCGTCAGCACCGCACCGTCGTCGTCACACCGGGCCTCGACTCGGATGGTGCCACCGGCCGGCGTGTATTTCAATGCATTGTCGAGCAGATTGGTGACGATCTGCTCGATACGGGTCGGGTCGGCATCGATCCAGGCCAGCGTGGCATCGAGGTCAATCGTGTAATCGATGGTACGACCGGTGGTTTTCAGGGTGTCGATACAGTTGGTCACCATGCCGCCCAATTCCAGCGACTGGCGGCTCAGCATGATCTTGCCGGACATCACGCGGCTCAAGTCCAGCAGGTCGTCGACGATGCGGCTCAGGTGCTGGCTCTGGCGGGCGATGATGCTGCGTGCGCGGGCTGCACTCTCGGCACTGATCGAGTCGAAGCCGATCACCGCGACGGCGCTGTTGATGGCATTGAGCGGATTGCGCAGTTCATGGCCGAGCATGGCCAGGAAGTCATCCTTGGCCTTGTTTTCCTGGACCGCCTGGCGGCGCTCCTTGATTTCCACACTGAGCCGCGCGTTGGTCGCGATCAATTCGTCAGTGCGCTGATTCAGCTTCGCCGCCTGCTGGCGCAATTCCAGATTTTTTTTCGCCAGCGCCACGAATACCGTCACCTTGGCCTGCAGCACCTGTGGAATGATCGGCGTGAAAAGGTAATCCGCCGCGCCTTTCTGATACCCCTTCAGCCGGTTCATTTCATCGGCGTGATAAGCCGTGATGAAGATGATTGGAATTGCCGACGAGCGCGGCCGGGCATGGATTGCTTCCGCCGTTTCGAATCCATCCATGCCGGGCATGTTCACATCCAGCAGGATCATGGCAAAGTCATCCTGCAGCACGCACCGCAGCGCTTCTTCGCCCGAGCGTGCGGTGACGATTTCATATGGATTGTCGCTGACCCACTGCGACAGCAAGCTCGTTAAGGCAAGCAGGCTGGCAGGGTCATCGTTGACGACCAATATTTTCGGATCTTCTGGCGTCGTCACGATGGCGGGATAAACAGGTCAGGGGAAAGAAAGTTCTCAAGCAGTCGGAAAGGTCGCGCACCGCACTGTAGCATCCGGCACCAGGCGCGCTGCAACGAAAAGGAGATTAATTCCAACTAGAAACATCGCTTTGTCTTGCTTCGTATCGCTTTTTCCGGGCGTGTACCGACGGAAAAGCCTGCCTTTATTTATTCTGGATTATTGGCAACTAGCACTTGCAAGGGTATCAATCGCATACGAGAATGTCAAAAATTTCAGTCAAGGAAAACGTCATGAACACGATCACCGATCTGCCGGATTCGCTCGATACGAAAATGTTGCTGGCGGCGCTGACGGCGTTGAAAAAAGGCGATTTTTCAGTGCGCATGCCGTCCGACCTGACCGGACTGGAAGGAAAGATCGCCGACACCTTGAATGAGATCATCGACAACAGCGACCGAATGGCCAACGAGATCGTGAGCGTGAGCCGTGTCGTGGGCCGCGAGGGTCGCTTGCTGCAGCGCGCAATTCCTGCCAATGCCGCCGGCGGCTGGGGCACGATCGTCAATTCGGTCAATACCCTGATCGACGACCTGGTACGTCCGACCACGGAAATGGCGCGCGTGATCGGCGCCGTGGCCAAGGGTGACCTTTCGCAATCGATGGAACTGGAAGTTGATGGGCGCCGCTTGCGCGGACAGTTCCTGCGCGCGGCGACCACTGCCAACACGATGGTGAGCCAACTTTCCTCGTTTGCCTCCGAAGTAACCCGGGTGGCACGCGAAGTCGGCACCGAAGGCAAATTGGGTGGCCAGGCGAACGTGCCGGGCGTGGCTGGCACCTGGAAAGACTTGACCGACTCGGTCAACTCGATGGCCGGTAACCTCACTTCCCAGGTACGCAACATCGCCGATGTGACCACCGCAGTTGCCAACGGCGACTTGTCGAAGAAGATCACGGTCGACGTGCGCGGCGAGATCCTGCAATTGAAGGACACCATCAACACCATGGTCGACCAGCTGCGCTCCTTCGCCTCCGAGGTCACGCGGGTTGCGCGGGAAGTGGGTACCGAAGGCAAATTGGGTGGCCAGGCTTATGTGCCGGGCGTGGGCGGCACCTGGAAGGACCTGACCGACAACGTGAACTTCATGGCCTCGAACCTGACGGGCCAGGTACGCAACATCGCAGAGGTGACCACGGCGGTGGCAAACGGCGACCTGTCGAAAAAAATCGCCGCCGACGCCAAGGGTGAAATCCTGCAGCTGAAGGACACCATCAACGTGATGGTGGATCAGTTGTCATCCTTTGCGTCCGAAGTGACGCGGGTGGCGCGCGAAGTCGGCACCGAAGGAAAACTCGGTGGCCAGGCGCAGGTCAAGGGGGTGGGCGGCACCTGGAAGGATCTGACCGACTCGGTGAATTCGATGGCAGGCAACCTGACCGGTCAGGTGCGCAATATCGCCGACGTAACGACGGCTGTTGCCAATGGCGACCTGTCGAAGAAGATCACGGCCGATGCGAAAGGCGAGATCCTGGAATTGAAGAACACCATCAACGTGATGGTGGATCAGTTG
>JAYTLK010000245.1:0-5807 GCA_043729515.1 Herminiimonas sp. | reverse complement strand
ATCGCCGCCGTCAAGGTGGTCTTGCCATGGTCAACGTGGCCGATCGTGCCCACATTCACGTGCGGTTTCGTCCGCTCGAATTTGCTCTTTGCCATTTTGATTCCTTCAAAAAGAACGATTGATTATTGCTGATTCAGGATTCCGTCCCGGCTTCTGAACGGGACGGATGAAGATCATGCGACAGGCTTACTTGCTCTTGGCGCTGACGATCGCTTCGGTCACGTTTTTCGGCGCTTCCGAGTAGTGCTTGAATTCCATCGTGTAGGTCGCACGGCCTTGCGTTGCCGAACGCAGCGAGGTCGAGTAACCGAACATCTCCGACAACGGCACTTCGGCCTTGATGATCTTGCCGCCACCACCGGCGATTTCATCCATGCCCTGCACCATGCCGCGACGCGACGACAGGTCGCCCATGACGGTACCGGCGTAGTCTTCCGGTGTCTCGACTTCGACTGCCATCATCGGCTCGAGAATGACCGGGCTGGCCTTGCGGCAGCCGTCCTTGAATGCCATCGATGCGGCCATGCGGAACGCATTTTCGTTCGAGTCGACGTCATGGTACGAACCGAAGAACAGCGTGACCTTCACGTCAACCACCGGATAACCGGCCATCACGCCCGAGGTCAGCGTCTCGCGCACACCCTTTTCGACTGCCGGGATGTATTCGCGTGGCACCGTGCCGCCCTTGATGGCGTCGACGAACTCAAAACCCTTGCCCGGCTCTTGCGGCTCGATCTTCAGGACGACGTGGCCGTACTGACCGCGACCGCCCGACTGCTTGACGAACTTGCCTTCGATTTCTTCGCAGACCTTGCGAATCGTCTCGCGGTAGGCGACCTGCGGCTTGCCGACGGTCGCTTCGACGTTGAATTCACGGCGCATCCGGTCGACGATGATCTCCAGGTGCAACTCACCCATGCCGCCGATGATGGTCTGGCCCGATTCTTCGTCGGTCTTGACGCGGAACGATGGATCTTCCTGTGCCAGGCGGTTCAACGCCAGGCCCATTTTTTCCTGGTCGGCCTTGGTCTTCGGCTCGACGGCTTGCGAAATCACCGGCTCCGGAAACACCATCTTTTCCAGCGTGATAATCGAGCTTGGATCACACAGGGTCTCACCCGTGGTCGCGTCCTTCAGGCCGACCGCAGCGGCGATGTCGCCAGCATGAACTTCCTTGATTTCTTCGCGCTGGTTCGCATGCATCTGCAGGATCCGGCCGAGGCGTTCCTTCTTGCCCTTGATCGGATTGTAGACGGTGTCGCCCGACTTGATCATGCCCGAGTAGACGCGGAAGAAGATCAGCTGGCCGACGAACGGGTCGGTCATGATCTTGAATGCCAGCGCCGAGAATTTTTCCGTGTCCAGTGCCTTGCGCGTGGTCGGTTGGTCGTCCTCATCCATGCCCTTGACCGGCGGGATGTCCGCAGGCGATGGCAGGTATTCGATGACGCCGTCGAGCATGGCTTGCACGCCCTTGTTCTTGAACGCGGTGCCGCACATCATCGGCACGATTTCGGCGGCGATGGTGCGCTGGCGCAGGGCGCTCTTGATCTCGGCTTCGGTCAGGTCGCCTTCTTCCAGATACTTGTTCATCAATTCTTCGGTCGCTTCGGCGGCAGCCTCGACCATCTTTTCGCGCCATTCCTTGGCTTGCTCAAGCAGCTCGGCCGGGATTTCGCGGTAGTCGAATTTCATGCCCTGGGAAGCGTCATCCCAGTAAATCGCCTTCATCTTGACCAGGTCGACCACGCCGAGGAAATTCTCTTCGGCGCCGATCGGGATCTGCAATGGAATCGGGTTTGCCTTCAGGCGGGCGCGCATCTGGTCATAGACCTTGAAAAAGTTCGCGCCGGTACGGTCCATCTTGTTGACGAAGGCCAACCGTGGCACACCGTACTTGTTGGCCTGACGCCAGACGGTTTCGGACTGCGGCTGCACGCCGCCGACTGCACAGTAGACCATGCAGGCGCCGTCGAGCACCCGCATCGAGCGTTCGACTTCAATCGTGAAGTCGACGTGGCCCGGGGTGTCGATGATGTTGATGTGGTGTTCCGGAAAGTTGTTGGCCATGCCCTTCCAGAAGCAGGTGGTCGCAGCCGAGGTGATCGTGATGCCACGCTCCTGCTCCTGCTCCATCCAGTCCATGGTCGCTGCGCCGTCATGCACTTCGCCGATCTTGTGGTTCACGCCCGTGTAGAACAGGACGCGCTCGGTGGTCGTGGTCTTGCCGGCGTCGATGTGGGCAGAAATGCCGATGTTGCGATAACGCTCGATGGGGGTCTTGCGGGCCATGATTGATCCTAATTCGTTTAATGTACAAAACCGAGCGCCACTTTCTTTCGAAAAATGTGCCCGGCCCCGTAATAACTACACTGTGAAAGTCCGGCGCCGCGCCATGCCTGCAGCGCGCACCGGCTGTTCAAGACGTAAAGCGTCCTTAGAAGCGGAAGTGCGAGAACGCCTTGTTGGCATCCGCCATGCGGTGAACTTCGTCACGCTTCTTCATTGCACCGCCACGGCCTTCGGCCGCTTCCATCAATTCACCACCCAAACGTAGCGACATCGATTTTTCACTACGCTTGCTGGCAGCCTGAATTATCCAGCGCATCGACAGTGCCATCCGACGCACTGGTCGCACTTCAACCGGCACCTGGTAGTTTGCACCACCGACCCGACGCGACTTGACTTCGACCATCGGCTTGCAGTTGCCGATTGCAGCGGCAAACACTTCAAGCGGGTCTTTGCCTGTCTTGGACAGCATGAAGTCAAATGCGCCGTAGATGATGCTTTCGGCAATCGACTTCTTACCCGAAAACATCAGGACATTGACGAATTTGGCAACATCGACATTGCCGAATTTTGGATCAGGGAGGATGTCCCGTTTGGGAACTTCACGACGACGTGGCATTGCGATTCCTTTACATCTTCAGTTGAATGCGCGGAGTGCTAGGTTGCGCATTCGCGGCAAGTCCTCATGACCTGCCACTTACTCGGCCCATTCGGGACCGACACCGACCTTGCTGCAACCAGCAAGGAATACATGTGCTACGCAGACTGCAAGAATTACTTCTTGCCAGCCTTGGCTTTCTTGGAGCCGTATTTCGAACGTGCCTGCTTACGGTCCTTGACGCCCTGCGTATCCAGCGCACCGCGCACCATGTGGTAACGCACACCTGGCAAATCCTTGACACGGCCACCACGCAGCAGCACGACACTGTGCTCCTGCAGGTTATGGCCTTCACCACCGATGTACGAAATGACTTCGAAACCGTTGGTCAGACGCACCTTGGCGACTTTCCGCAGGGCCGAGTTCGGCTTCTTCGGTGTCGTGGTGTAGACACGAGTGCAGACGCCGCGCTTTTGCGGGCTGTTTTCCAGCGCCGGCGATTTGCTTTTGACCACTGCCGAAACACGCGGCTGGCGGATCAGTTGATTGATGGTTGGCATCGTTTAAATCCAACAAAAGACTGCTATTGATAAAACAGCCCCGAAAACGGTTGTTCGAGGCCAAGAAAACATCGTTACGGTGACTTTGCAGTACCGCAGCATCGATTGGCTGAGTGGAGAATGACTGCGCACAGATGGCGAGACCAACTGACCAAAGAGCGCTTAAGCCCAGCAGAGCTTAAAATCGAGAACTCGCGAGTATAGCCGTGCCTTCTTGTTCCGTCAACGAGGTTGTTAGTCCAAATCAACCTATCCATCGATTCCCACTGCAAATGAAAAACGACGCCGAAGGTCATCGGCGCCGTTGGTGTACATCTGGCTCGGCACTGGCGATCTCGCCGCCAGCACCGTCAGACTTGCAATATTACAGATCGCTCTCGTGCGACAACGGTGTCTCCGACATCTCCAACTCCGCCTGGGCAATCCGCGCGGCTTTCTCGGATTGCAACAATGCGGCGCGCTCGTCGGCTTCCCACGATTCCTTCTCCTTGCGTGCCCGGTGGAAGGCGAGACCGGTGCCGGCTGGAATCAGGCGGCCGACGATCACGTTTTCCTTCAGGCCGC
Source organism: Herminiimonas sp. (assembly GCA_043729515.1). Classification (GTDB taxonomy): domain Bacteria; phylum Pseudomonadota; class Gammaproteobacteria; order Burkholderiales; family Burkholderiaceae_D; genus JANXSS01. The sequence goes on along the minus strand of JAYTLK010000245.1, from coordinate 1,796 downwards.
GCAGGCCATCCTTCTTGCCCATGATGGCGGCTTCGGTCAGGACACGGGTGGTCTCCTGGAACGAAGCAGCCGAGATGAACGAGTCGGTCGACAACGATGCCTTGGTAATACCCAGCAGCACGTTCTCGTAGGTCGCAGGAATCTTGCCTTCTGCACTTACGCGGTCGTTCTCATCCAGCAGTTCCGAACGCTCGACCTGCTCGCCGACGATGTAATTCGCATCGCCCGCTTCGACGATCTGCACCCGACGCAACATCTGGCGCACGATCACTTCGATGTGCTTGTCGTTGATCTTGACGCCTTGCAGACGGTAGACGTCCTGTACTTCGTCGACGATGTACCGGGCCAGCGCTTCAATGCCCAAGAGACGCAGGATGTCCTGCGGATCGGCCGGACCGTCGACGATCATTTCGCCCTTGTTCACCACCTGGCCGTCATGCACCAGCACCTGCTTGTCCTTGGTGATCAGGAACTCATGCTTGGCGCCGTCCATGTCGGTGATTTCCAGACGCTGCTTGCCCTTGGTTTCCTTGCCGAACGCAACCGTACCCGTGACTTCTGCCAGCATGCCGGCGTCTTTCGGCGAACGCGCTTCGAACAGCTCGGCTACCCGTGGCAGACCACCGGTGATGTCGCGTGTCTTCTGCGATTCGGTTGGAATCCGCGCCAGCACTTCACCGACCGACACTTGCTGACCATCCTTGACGGTGATCAGGGCGCCGACCTGGAAGCCGATCGTCACTGCGTGTTCGGTGCCGGCGATCTTGACTTCCTCGCCTGCCTCGTTCAACAGTTTCACCTGCGGACGGACCGTCTTGGTGACCGAACCGCGCCGCTTGGCATCGATCACGACCAGGGTCGACAGACCGGTGACTTCGTCGACCTGACGTGCCACGGTCGAACCTTCCTCGACATTCTCGAAGCGGACTGTGCCGGCATATTCCGTGATGATCGGACGGGTCAGCGGATCCCATGTTGCCAAGGCGGTTCCTGCCTTGATCAACAGGCCGTCTTTCACGATCAATGTTGCGCCATACGGTACCTTGTGACGCTCGCGCTCACGGCCATGATCGTCCGTGATCAGCACTTCGCCAGAACGGGAAATGACGATCTGGCCGCCCTTGCCGTTGGTGACATAGCGCATCGTTGCCGTGAAGCGCACCGTGCCGTTCGACTTGGCTTCGACCGAGGAAGCAACTGCCGCCCGCGATGCCGCGCCACCGATGTGGAAGGTCCGCATCGTCAACTGGGTGCCAGGCTCGCCGATCGACTGGGCGGCGATGACGCCGACCGCTTCGCCGGAGTTCACCCGCACGCCACGACCCAGATCACGGCCATAACAGGCGCCGCACAGGCCATAACGCGTGTCGCAGGTCAGCGGTGTGCGGACCTTGACTTCGTCGATGCCCAGACGCTCGATTTCCTCGACCGCATCTTCATCCAGCAGGAAACCGGCTTCGAACAATGTCGCCTGGGTTTCCGGATTGATGATGTCGTTGGCTGCCACGCGGCCGAGAATCCGATCACGCAAAGCTTCGATGACTTCACCACCTTCGACCAGCGCCTTCATCGATGCGCCGTTGGACGTATTGCAATCATCTTCGATCACGACCAGATCCTGCGTCACGTCGACCAGGCGACGGGTCAGGTAACCCGAGTTCGCGGTCTTCAATGCCGTATCGGCCAGGCCCTTACGCGCGCCGTGGGTCGAGATGAAGTACTGCAGCACGTTCAGGCCTTCACGGAAGTTCGCCGTGATCGGCGTCTCGATGATCGAGCCGTCCGGTTTCGCCATC
>JAYTLK010000244.1:0-3932 GCA_043729515.1 Herminiimonas sp. | reverse complement strand
ATTTTAGGAGCCGCAAAGCATGACTCGCGAAGTTTTATTATTGGTCGATGCGCTCGCGCGCGAAAAGAACGTGGACAAGGATGTTGTCTTCGGTGCCCTCGAACATGCGCTCTCACAGGCAACCAAGAAGCGCTACGAAGGCGATGTCGACATCCGTGTGACGATCGATCGCGAGTCCGGCGAATTTGAATCCTTCCGCCGTTGGCATGTCGTGCCTGACGAAGCCGGCCTGCAGTTGCCGGATCAGGAAATTTTGCTGTTCGAAGCCAAGGATCAGATCGGCGACATCGAGGTCGACGATCATATCGAAGAGCCGATCGAGTCTGTCGACTTCGGTCGCCGGTTTGCCCAGGATACCAAGCAGGTCGTGTTGCAGCGGATCCGGGATGCCGAACGCGAACAGATCCTGGTCGATTTTCTGGACCGCGGCGATTCGCTCGTCACCGGGACCATCAAGCGCATGGAGCGTGGCGATGCCATCGTCGAGTCGGGCAAGATCGAGGCGCGCTTGCCACGTGACCAGATGATTCAGAAAGAAAACTTGCGCATCGGTGATCGGGTCCGGGCGTTCATCCTGCGCATCGATCGCAATGCGCGGGGCCCGCAGGTGATCCTGTCGCGCACGGCGCCGGAATTCATCATGAAGCTGTTCGAACTGGAAGTGCCGGAAATCGAGCAGGGCTTATTGGAAATTAAATCCGCAGCCCGCGACGCCGGTATCCGCGCCAAGATCGCCGTGTTTACGGCCGACAAGCGCATCGATCCGATCGGCACCTGCGTTGGCATGCGCGGCTCGCGGGTACAGGCAGTGACCGGTGAACTGGGCGGCGAGCGGGTCGACATCGTCTTGTGGTCCGACGATCCGGCACAATTCGTGATCGGCGCACTGGCGCCGGCAAACGTGTCGTCGATCATGGTTGATGAAGACAAGCATGCGATGGATGTCGTGGTCGATGAAGAGAATCTGGCGATTGCGATCGGTCGTGGCGGCCAGAACGTGCGCTTGGCGGCCGAGCTGACGGGATGGCAGATCAACATCATGACGGCCGAAGAATCGGCTGACAAGTCGGCGGTCGAAACGGCAGTGGTTCGCCAGTTGTTCATGGAAAAACTCGACGTCGATCAGGAAGTCGCCGACATTCTGGCGGCCGAGGGTTTTGCTACCCTGGAAGAAATTGCGTACGTGCCGATTTCGGAAATGTTGGAAATCGAATCGTTCGACGAGGATACGGTCAATGAATTGCGCAACCGTGCCCGTGATGCTCTGGTGACGGAGGCGATTGCGTCGGAAGAAGGCCTGGAGGGGATGGATGAGGCGCTTGCCAGTTTCGAGGGCATGGATCGCCGGACCGCTGGCAAACTCGGCCTGGCCGGCATCAAGACGCTGGAAGCGTTCTCGGGCCTGGCTTATGACGAATTCGGCGCGATCCTGGCGTTGTCGTCCGAGCGTGCGCGTCAGTTGATCAAGGATGAGTTTGGTGATGTGACCGATGACGAAATGAAGCTCATCGATGCGAAGTACGATGAACATGCCAAGGCGCTGCAAGCCAGAGCGTGGAGCATCGCGGAAGCGAAATGATTCGCGCCGGTTGAATGACTTCGATATCGATTGCGTCACATAGAAAAGAGGACTGAATGGCGAGTAACAACGTAGCTCAATTTGCGACCGAGCTGAAGATGCCGGCCGATCTGCTGCTCACGCAGTTGCGCGCGGCAGGTGTGGAAAAGAATTCGGATTCCGACGTGCTGTCCAAGGAAGACAAGGACAAACTGCTCGGGCATCTGCGGCGCGCGCATGGCGTGGCGGCTGACGGCGAGAAAAAGAAGATCACGCTCACCCGCAAGGAAACGACCGAGATCAAGCAGGCTGATTCCAGCGGGAAGTCGCGCACGATCCAGGTCGAGGTGCGCAAGAAGCGCACCTTCGTGAAGCGGGAAGATACGCCGGTCGAGGAAGCGCCGACGCCGGTCGCGCCTGCCGCTCCGGTGATCGATGAGGCCGAGGTCGCCCGTCGTGCAGAGGACGCACGCCGTCAGACCGAGCTGATGGCCCGCCAGGAAGCGGATCTGCGCGAGAAGCAGGAGCATCTGCAAAAGCTCGAGGCGGAGAAGGAAGCGCAGGCGAAAGCGATGCTCAAGGCACAGCACGATGCCGAGAAGGCTGCTGCTGCCGCGCCGGCTGCTGCGGCGGCCGCCAAGGCAGATGAATCCGCTGCGGAAGAGAAGAAGCGTCTCGCCGCAGAGGAAACCAAGAAAAAAGCAGCGCAGGTTGCCAAGGATGTCGCCCGCGAGGCGTCGGAAAAAGCCGCCGCCACCGAGCGCGCCCGCAAGGCCGTCGCCGATGAAGTCGCGCAGATCAAGCTCATGATGAGCGCACCGCGGCGTGCCATCAAGGCACCGGAACCGGTTGCGCCACCAGTGGCCGCACCGGTAGCCCGCGCTGGGGCCGAAGGCACCTTGCACCGCCCGGCGGACAAGAAGCCGGCCGACAAGCCAGGCGACAAGAAGCCGGTGGTCGGCGCCGACAAGAAATCGATCAAGTCGGCAAATGTGTCGTCGACCTGGCAGGATGATGCAAAAAAACGCAGCGCAGGCATCAAGACCCGTGGCAACACGGGTGGTGGCCGGGATGCATGGCGTGGCGGCCCGCGTGGTCGCCGCCCGTCGCACGGCGACGACCGGGAAACAAATTTCCAGGCGCCGACCGAAGCCGTCATCAAGGATGTGCATGTGCCGGAGACGATCACGGTCGCCGAGCTGGCGCACAAGATGTCGGTCAAGGCCTCGGAAGTCATCAAGCATCTGATGAAGCTGGGCCAGATGGTCACGATTAACCAGGTGCTGGATCAGGAAACCGCGATGATCCTGGTCGAGGAAATGGGCCATACCGCGCATGCGGCGAAGCTCGATGATCCGGAAGCATTGCTGGAAGGTGGCGTCGAGCATCAGGATGCGGAATTGTTGCCGCGGGCGCCTGTTGTGACCGTCATGGGCCACGTCGACCACGGCAAGACCTCGCTGCTGGATTACATCCGCCGTGCCAAGGTTGCCTCGGGTGAGGCTGGCGGCATCACGCAGCATATCGGTGCCTATCACGTCGAGACGCCGCGCGGCATGATCACCTTCCTCGATACGCCGGGCCATGAAGCCTTCACTGCCATGCGAGCACGCGGTGCGCGGGCAACCGACATCGTGATCCTGGTGGTGGCGGCTGACGACGGCGTCATGCCGCAAACCAAAGAGGCAATCGCGCATGCGAGAGCCGCCGGCGTACCGCTGGTGGTGGCGATCAACAAGATCGACAAGCCGGGTGGCAACCTCGACCGGGTCAAGCAGGAACTGGTGGCTGAACAAGTCGTGCCGGAAGAATACGGCGGCGAGTCGCCGTTCATTCCAGTCTCGGCCAAGACCGGCGAGGGTATCGACACGCTACTGGAAAACGTTCTCCTGCAAGCCGAGGTGCTGGAATTGAAGGCAGCCATTTCGGCGCCGGCGCGCGGTATCGTGATCGAAGCCAAGCTGGACAAGGGCCGCGGCCCGGTGGCAACGATCCTGGTGCAGTCCGGCACACTCAAGCGCGGCGATGTCGTGCTGGCAGGCTCCTCTTATGGCCGCGTGCGCGCCATGCTGGATGAGAACGGCAAGAGCATCAGCGAAGCCGGCCCATCGATTCCGGTCGAGATCCAGGGCCTGACCGAAGTGCCGGCCGCCGGTGAAGACGTGATGGTGATGGCGGACGAGCGCAAGGCGCGTGAAATCGGCTTGTTCCGTCAGGGTAAATTCCGTGACGTCAAGCTGGCCAAGCAGCAAGCCGCCAAGCTGGAAAACATGTTCGAGAACATGGGCGAAGGCGAAGTCAAGAACCTGCCGGTCATCATCAAGACCGACGTCCAGGGTTCGCAGGAAGCGCTGGCGCAATCGTTGCAGAAGCT
>JAYTLK010000243.1:0-20016 GCA_043729515.1 Herminiimonas sp. | reverse complement strand
GACGTCCAGATGAGCTTTCCACTGGAGGCGGCTGCATCGCGCGGGGGACTGGACGCCAGTCGGCCACGGTTGATGGATTTCCTGCGTCGCATCCACGCGCGGCCGGCATATCAGCGGGCACTGGAGCGAGGCGGCGAATACACATTGCTGCGGTAAGCCGCCTTCCTGCCTGGAAACCTGCCCCAGTGCACCATGACATGGAAGGCATAAAAAAAAGCGCAGTAGCAATGTGCCAGCTGCGCTTTGTTCTGACGCAATCGGTTTATGAATTTCCGCGTCGCATCATGTCGAAGAATTCCGCATTGCTCTTGGTTGCCTTCATCTTGTCCATGATGAATTCCATCGCTTCGATCTCGTCCATGCTGTAGAGGAGTTTGCGCAGCACCCAGATCTTTTGCAGCTGGTCCGGCTTGATCAGCAATTCTTCGCGCCGGGTGCCGGACTTGTTCAAGTTGATGGCAGGGTAGACGCGCTTCTCGGCCAGGCGGCGTTCGAGATGCACTTCCATGTTGCCGGTGCCCTTGAATTCCTCGAAGATCACGTCGTCCATCCGGCTGCCGGTTTCGATCAGGGCGGTGGCGATGATGGTCAGCGAGCCGCCTTCCTCGATGTTGCGGGCTGCGCCGAAAAACCGTTTCGGCCGCTGCAGCGCGTTCGCATCCACACCACCGGTCAACACCTTGCCGGAGGCCGGGATGACGGTGTTGTAGGCGCGCGCCAGACGGGTGATCGAGTCGAGCAGGATCACTACATCCTTTTTCATCTCGACCAGGCGCTTGGCTTTTTCAAGCACCATTTCGGCCACCTGCACGTGACGCGTGGCCGGTTCATCGAAGGTCGATGCGACCACCTCGCCGCGTACCGAGCGCTGCATTTCCGTCACTTCTTCCGGCCGCTCGTCGATCAAGAGAACGATCAGCGTGATGTCGGGATGATTGGCCGTGATGGCATGCGCGATGTGCTGCAGGATCACCGACTTGCCGGACTTGGGCGAGGCCACCAGCAGGCCGCGCTGGCCCTTGCCGATCGGCGCCAGCAGGTCGATGATGCGGCCGGTAATGTTTTCCTCGCCGCGCATGTCGCGCTCGAGATTCAACATCTTGTTCGGATGGAGCGGCGTCAGGTTCTCGAACAGGATCCGATGCTTCGACATCTCCGGCGATTCACCATTGACCTTGTCGACCTTGACCAGGGCAAAATAACGCTCGCCATCCTTCGGCGTACGCACCTCGCCCTCGATCGAGTCCCCGGTATGCAGGTTGAAGCGGCGGATCTGCGAAGGCGAGATGTAGATGTCGTCGGTCGAGGCCATGTAGCTGGCGTCGGGCGAACGCAGGAAGCCAAAGCCGTCCGGCAATACTTCGAGGGCGCCATCGCCAAAAATCTGTTCGCCGGACTTGGCGCGTTTTTTCAGTATGGCGAACATCAGTTCCTGCTTGCGCAGGCGGGCGGCATTGTCGATGTCGAGGCCGATTGCCATTTCGAGCAGGGCCGATACGTGCATCGCCTTTAATTCAGATAAGTGCATGGTAGTGAATGTCCCGAAATGGGAAGAGGATCAATGGGAGGGGGATGAAGACGGGAAAAAACAGTCAGCGCGCAGCCCGAATTGCAGTTGCCAGCAAGCGACGGTGAAAGGGTTTTTCTCTAGACGCGGAATTAAGTGGTTGCATTCCGATGAACGGATGGACCGCCCCGTCGTCGGGGCTACCTTGCTGGCCGGTCGATGCATTGCCGGTTCAGGACATTACGATGCAGCGAACGAATCATGTCGCACAACCGGGGCGAAACGCTGCGCTGGCTGGCAGCGCCGTGTTGGTCACGGTTGACATGGCAACTGGCTTGTCGCGGCCGAAAGCACCGCATCCCGCCGTCGTCGTGACTCTATCAGATATTACTGTCGATAAACGAAGTCAGCTGACCTTTCGCCATTGCACCGACTTTTTGTGCTGCAGGAACGCCGTTTTTAAACAGGATCAGTGTCGGGATGCCACGAATGCCGAATTTTGCCGGCACAGCCTGGTTCGCATCCACATCCATTTTGGCAATCTGGATCTTGCCGTCGTATTCCTTGGCGATCTCTTCGAGAATCGGGGCGATCATCTTGCACGGACCGCACCATTCCGCCCAGAAGTCGACCAACACCGGCTTGTCTGATTTTAAGACATCCTGGTCGAAGGAAGTGTCGGAAATATGTTTGATGTTTTCGCTCATTATTGCCTCGAAGGAGGATAGGGGGGCCGTGACTGCGCGTCGATGGGTTTTGGGCACCAGACGATTAAAGTCGATGCCGTTCCGTCAAGACATGCTGCCGCAGCCCTGGAAATCAAGGTTTCCTTGATCGGTCTGCAACCGGGAGTTACCTGCTCTGACACTGCATGAGATGCTTTGTGCAGGCAAACCGAGCAGAAGGACAGGCATCGGATGGCGCAGAGAATGCGGCAGCTGCTGGGAGGGGACGTGGAAACTATACCCTATTTTTTTGAAAAGAAGTGTCCGGCGCGTTATTAATGCGCAAGCGTCGCATAATGGCAGGGAAAAAATCAGACGGGAGTTGCTTGATACGCTTGGTCAGGCGCCCGCTGGTCCGACACCCATCGTCGGAGACCATCCGTTCACTTTACCCTCGCCGTCATTCTTGATCTCGCCATCGCCCTTTGACATGCTGCATCCCACGCTGATGATTCCGCCAGGCATCGACTTCTGGCCCGCTGCTGCGCGCGGTGTTCGTGCAGCGCTGCCCGCCTTGCTGCCGAACTGTGCTGCCGCGCTGCAGGCAGGCAGGCCCGTTGATCTGTCGGGACTGCGGATCGTGGTACCGGCGTTCGTGCAGGCGCAGTCGTTGCGCCAGGCGCTGTCAGTGCTGTTGGGAGGCGGCTGCGTTGCGCCACGCATCTGTACGCCAGGATCATGGCTGGCGCTGCAGCCGCCGGCCGACGTCGCCGCCGCGCTTGCATCGCGCCGCGCATCGGGCAATGAACGCCTGATGGTCTTGTATGCGGAATTGCGCCAGCATGCCTGGCTAAAAAAATTGTTTGCAGCCCGGCGCAACATCGACCTCTTGCCACTGGCGCAGACCTTGTTGCTGCTCGCCGACGAGCTCAGCGCGGCGCTGTGGCCGGCGATGTCGGCCGAACCCGGCACCGCCGAGCAGCGCTGGGAGCGTGCATTGGCACAGTTGCCGCCGGCGGCACGCTCGGTGCTTTCCGACGAAGCACAACTGGTCTGGTCGGTCTGGCAGTCACAACTCGACGCCAGTGACCCGACCCTGGCCTTGCATGCCCGCATGATGGCTCTGGCTGGTGCCGCCCGTACGCCCTTGATCTGGTTTTCTGCCGTCACGCCGCAGCCGTGCGAACAGGCTTTCCTGGAAGCCTGGAGCCAGCGCCAGGCCGTCCTGCCGGTTTTGCTGGACTGGCGCGCACATGCCTTGCCTGGCGTGCTGGCACGGGCCTGGCCGGAACTGGTCGAGGTCAAAGAGGAAAGTGGCATGCGCAGTGTCGTTGCGGGTGCAGTCGGCGCAACGCCCGGCCAGCGACGCTCGGCACAAGCCGACCTGTTTGCCGAGGCAGCTCAGGGACAACCGGATCTTCCCGCCTGCTGGCCTGCCGACTGGCGGCCCGACCTGCGGCTGTCTTCGGCCATCAGTCTGGAGGATGAAGCACAAAGCGGCGCGCAGAGCGTGGTCGACTGGCTCCACGCCGGCAAGCGCAGCATCGCCATCGTCGCGCAGGACCGGGTCGTCGCGCGCCGGATCCGTGCACTGCTCCAGCGTGCTGGCGTAACCGTCGACGATGAAACCGGCTGGAAGTTGTCGACCACCCGCGCCGCCGCATCGCTGACGGCCTGGTTCGATGTCGTCGCCACGCGCGCCGACAGCATCGCGCTGCTCGATTTCCTGAAGTCGCCTTTCATGCTCAGCGCCGGCGATGCATTGGCCGAGCAGGTGATGCTGATCGAACTGGCGTTACGCCGCGCCAATGTCACCGGCGGCTGGGGTGCAGTGATGGCAGCAGTGCCGGCCGGCGCGGCCCGTGACCACCTGCAGATGCTGGCCGATCGGGCCCTGCGGTTTCGTCAGCGCCATACGATCGTCGACTGGCTGGCGCTCACGCGGGCGACACTAAACAAACTGGGCCTGGGTCCGGCATTGGCGGAAGACGTCGCCGGCATGCAGGTGCTGGCGGTGCTGGACGCCATCGGTCAGGCCTGCACTGACCTGACGCAGGAATTCTCGTTTGGCGAATGGCGTGCCTATGTCAGCCTGCAACTGGAAGCGACCGCCTTCCTGGCGCCGGCAACCGATCGCCGGGTGATCATGCTGCCGCTTAACGGCACCCACTTGCGCTGTTTCGATGCCGTGCTGCTGGTGGGCGCGGATGCAGCGCATTTGCCATCGAGCGCCAGCGAAACCCTGTTCTTTGCCAATGCGGTGCGGCGCGAGCTCGGCCTGCCGACCCGCGAATCACGTCAACTGCAGCAATTGCGCGATTTTACCGAACTGGTGATGGCCAATCCGTTGGTCGTGCTGTCCTGGCAGGCGCATCGCGACGGCGAGCCGAATCCGATCAGCCACTGGGTCGCGCGCCTCGAGTTGGCGCTGGCGCGTAGCCGGCAGCATGCGCTGCCGGCGCACCAAGTAAAGCTGGCGCTGGTCGAACTGGCAGCGCGCCAGCCGGCAATGCCCCGACCGGCGGCGCCGCATCTGCTGCCACAACGCCTGTCGGCCAGCGGTTACGCCAGCCTGGTCGCATGTCCGTACCAATTCTTCATCAACCGGATGTGCGGCCTGTCGGGTCTGGATGAGTTTTCAGAGCGACTCGAGAAACGCGATTACGGTGACTGGCTGCATCGCATCCTCGACGTCTACCACGCGGGTGTGAAGGAGCGCGGCGTGCCTGAGCAAGCGCGGCTGGCGTATCTGCAGGAAGTCACTGCCGTGATCTTCGGGCCTGAACTGGCCAAGAGCGCAGCGGCCATGGGATATCACGATCGCTGGCAGAAAGCCTTGCCGGCCTACCTGACATGGGCGAACGAACGCGAAGCCGAGGGCTGGCATTTCGTCGTCGGCGAAGCCTGGCGTGAGCGGCAGCTGGCCTGGGAGGGCGGCACCATGGTCCTGCATGGCCGGATCGACCGAATCGATGTCGATGCGCAGGGCGCGCACATGCTGCTGGACTACAAGACCAGCAATCCTGCCATTCTGAAAAAGCGCATTGCCTCCGGCGAGGATCATCAGCTGGCCTTCTATGGCCTGCTGTGCGAGACGCCGCCGCTGGCCGCATCCTATGTGGCCCTGGAGCCGGTACGGGATCGCATCAACGCAGTTCCCGCGCCTGACTATGCTGCCGGGCAAGCGCGCCTGGCTGACAGCCTCGGCGGCACGCTGGCCGCGATCACGCACGGCGCGACCTTGCATGCCCATGGCATCGATTCGGTTTGCCGGTATTGCGACGTCCGCGGGTTGTGCCGCAAGGGTGCCTGGTGAACCGGCAACGGGAAGATGCGGTTGCGGGTGGCTACGATGTCGATGGCCGGCCGACCGACGCCGCGGCGTTCATCCGCACGGCCTGCGATCCGCAAGCCTCGGTCGTCGTCGAAGCCTGCGCCGGCAGCGGCAAGACCTGGCTGCTGGTGGCCCGCATGCTGCGCCTCTTGCTGGCAGGTTGCGAGCCGGCGTCGCTGCTGGCGATCACCTTTACCCGCAAGGCGGCGCAGGAGATGCAGGAGCGCCTGCTGGCATTGTTGCGCGAGCTGGCACTGGCCTCCGAGGACAAGGCTGGCGCGCTGCTGCGCGAGCGCGGCATTGCCCAGGCCAATCTGGCAGCCAGCCTGCCGCTGGCGCGTGGTTTGTATGAACGCGTTCTCGCCAGCCCACAAGCACTGTCGATCGATACCTTTCACAGCTGGTTCGGCCGCCTGCTGCAGGTCGCACCGCTCGCCTCTGGTGTCCCGCACGGCTACAGCCTGACCGAAGAAACCGCCCAGCTGCTTGATGAAGCCACCGTCCGCTTCATGGCATCGTTGAATGAACCGGATAATTTCCCCGTGCGGGAGGCATTGCAGAGTTTGTATGCGCAGGTCGGCGATCATCAGGCGCAGCGCCTGCTGGCAGCATTCGTCGACAAACGCGCAGAATGGTGGGCTGCCTGTCTCGACGGCGCACCGTTGCCGGGCTTGGCCGAACTGTGTGGCGACGATGCGTTACAGGATCCACGTCTGTCGCTCTGGCAGGATGCGCCGCTGATGGCGCGCATCACGCATGTGGCGCGGGTACTTGGCCGCGGCTCGGTACCCAACCAGAAACGCGCGATCGAGATCGACATGGCGGTAAGCGCCGGGCCATCGACGGACGCCTTCGACGCCCTGGGCAACGCATTTTTCGATGACAAGGGCAACCCGCGCCGCAACGGGTCGGCCAAGGCGCTGCTGGTGGCGTTGTCGACGGCGCCGGCGGGGATCTCCTCGTTGGCGGACTTCGAGGCTGAATTCGATGCCATTGCCGAGGCGCTCCTGCGCTTGCGTGCGCGCAGCAGCGAAGCCGAGGTGCTGGCACTGAACACGGCATTGATGACGGTTGCGCCGGCGCTGATCGACGCCTATCAGGCGCTCAAGGCGGAGCGCCGGGTATTCGATTTCGCCGACCTCGAATGGCATGTCTATCGGCTGCTTGGCAACACGCAACATGCGGCTTATCTGCAGAGCCGGCTCGACGCACGCTACCGGCATGTGCTGCTCGATGAATTCCAGGACACCAATCCGCTGCAATGGAGCGTGGTGCGGGCGTGGCTGGAGAGTTATGGTGACGATGCCTCGCGCCCGAGCGTGTTCATCGTCGGCGATCCGAAGCAATCGATCTATCGCTTCCGGCGCGCCGAGCCACGGGTATTCGTGGCAGCGCGCGCGATGCTGCTGGCGCAGGGCGCGCGCCTGTTGCGCACCAGCCAGACGCGGCGCAATGCGGCGGCGATCACCGACGTGCTGAACCTGGCCTTCGCAGAAAACCCGTTGTATTTTCCGCAGACGACACTCGCCGATGCGGGTGGCGCCGTCTGGCGGCTGCCACTGGCCGGACAATCCGCGCAGACGGCGTCCACCACCGGTCCCGATTCCAGTGCCGCAGGCGCCGGCATGGCACTGCGCGATCCGCTCACCATGGCGCGGGAAGAAGAAGACGATCTGCGACGCCGGCACGAGGGCGTCGCGGTTGCCCGCGCGTTGCATGCGGCGCGGGCGATGCTCGATGCCGATGCCGATGCCAGTTCCCATGCCGCCGCAATGGATTCGGATGGCCCCCGGCGTGCCTGCCGCTGGTCGGACATCATGCTGCTGGTAAAAAAGCGGGCGCACCTGGGCGCCTATGAGCGCGCGCTGCGCGAAGCCGGCATTCCGTTCGTCTCCGACAAGCGCGGCGGCTTGCTCGAATCGCTCGAAAGCAGTGACATGGTGGCCTTGCTGACGCTCTTGATCACGCCTGGTGACAATCGGGCGCTCGCGCATGTCCTGAAAAGCCCGATCTTCGCCGCCGCCGATGCCGATCTGATCCAGCTGGCCGCGCGCAGCGAACCGACCTGGTGGGCGCGTCTCGGCGCCGCCGTTGCGCAGGGAAGTGCCGCACCGCCCCTGGCGCGCGCCGTGGAATTCCTGGCGCGCTGGCGCCAGCTGGCGCCTCGGTTGCCGGTGCATGATCTGCTGGACGTGATCTTCGCAGAAGGGAACCTGGTGGCGCGTTATGCGCAGGCAGCGCCGCCCTTGCAACGACTGCAGGTGGTTGGCAACCTGCATGCCTTCATCGGGCTGTCGTTGGCGCTGGATGCGGGTCGTTATCCGAGCCTGCCGAAATTCATCGATGCGCTTGGTCGGCTGCAGGACGCCGCCCGCCGTGATGCGCCGGACGAAGCGGTGATCGACGCCGGCATCGATGCGGTGCGCATCCTCACCATCCACAGCGCCAAGGGGCTGGAGGCGCCGGTGGTGGTCCTGCTCGACGCCAACCACAGCGAAGCAGCGCGCGAAGATGCCGGCATGCTGTGCGTCTGGCCGCAGGATGCGCCGGCGCCGACCCACTTCTCGGCCTTCGGCAGACGCGCCGCACGCGGGCTGGCGCGGGCCGACCATTTCGCCGACGAGGACCGGCTGCGCGCCCAGGAGGACTGGAACCTCCTGTATGTCGCCACGACGCGGGCACGCCGTCTGCTGATCGTCAGCGGCGTGGCAGGGAGCCGCGGCGCAGGCCCGGACGGCGTGGTGGCGGGCAGCTGGTATGCGCGGCTGGGCATGGTCGAAGCCATCGACCCGAGCCCGGTAGAGGACGGCGGCGCCGGATGCGCGGATTCGCGCACGGCGGCCGTATCTCCCGCGCCTGCCATCTTCGGTTTCTCGCTCTACGCGCCAACGCCGGTGCCAGCCGATGCGCAAGGCGACGCCGCGGCGCGCTTGCCAACCGTCGAGGCCCAGGCCGCCATCGACGAGGGCCTTGTGCTGCACGGCCTGATGGAGCGGATCACTGCCGATGCGTCATGGCCGATCGTGCCACCGCCACCGGCGCTGGTGGCAGGCTGGCTCGACTGCAGTGCCGACCAGGCCGCGCTGGCTTGCCTGCAGGCCGGCTGCATCCTGTCGCAGCCGACGCTGCAGCGCTTTTTCGACCCGGCGGCATTCGTCAGCGCCGACAATGAACTCGAATTGCTGGTCGACGGCGCCGTGCTGCGCATCGACCGCGTGGTGCGCTTTCACGACGCGATCTGGATCCTCGATTACAAGCGCAGTGCGGACCAGCAGGATTCGGCCGGCCACCGGCGCCAGCTCGACGGCTACCGGCGCGCGCTGCAGGCAGTCGCCGGTAGTCTGCCGGTCCATACTGCACTGGTCACGGCAGACGGGCGCTTCTGGCCTTTTACGGCAGGCTGACGATCCGGTCGCGCCCATTGCGCTTCGCCTGATTCCTTGCTGCAGCGTCCCAGCTGAATCCGGTGCCTGCGCCTGGAACTGGTTGACGGCGATTCGATTGGCCCTCTATAGTAGCGAGATGATTTCTGATTTTAATCTGCTATCCGACAAAGTCGACGAGCTGGCCGGGCTGGCGCACGGGTTACGCCGTGAAAACGCCGTTCTGCGCGCCGACCTGGCGCTTGCCGACGCCGAAAAAGCCGAACTGGCGCAGCGCATGGCGCTTGCGCACGAGCGGATCGAAACGTTGCTCGCTCACCTGCCGGACATCACCGCGCAGCCCGGGACCAACGCGCCAGAGGCCGAGCCGGAATACCTGGAGGTGCGATGAGCCAGCTCGACGTGTCGATCATGGGGCAGGCCTTCAAACTGGCCTGCAAGAGTGGCGAGGAAGCCGAATTGCAGCACGCGGTGCATTATCTCGACGAACGCATGTGCGCCATCCGCGATGCCGGCAAGGTCAAGGGCAATGACCGGATAGCCGTCATTGCGGCACTGGGGATCGCCGCCGAACTATTGGCGATCAAGGCGCCGGAGGGGCCGTTGTCGGACCTGAGCATGGCGGCGGTGCGCGAGCGAATCAGCGCCATGCACCTGGTGCTGGATTCGGCCTTGGCGCCCCAAGAGAACCTGTTTTAATTTTATTGTAGACAGTTGACAAGACACTCGAGAAGAGTAGACTTTAATTCCCTGCAGTGTTCGCGATTGCCATATATTCCTTGAACCATTTATGCGCATCGGTTGCGGAATTTTGTTCGATGGGAGTGCGCGTCGCTAGTCCGATGAACCCGAAATTGAACTAACTGTGACCACCTTGAACCTTTTTGGTTCGGGATGCCGGCAAAGCGGCACAGGCGGGGTTGTATAACAAAGCGGCTGCATTCGTGCAGCCGCTTTTCTTTTATGCGGCGGGTTATAAAGTCATGGCGTGCGCATTACTCCTCACTCGAGGGCGAATTTCTCGCGCAGGAGGTTTTTCTGCACTTTGCCCATCGCATTGCGTGGCAGATCGTCGACAAAGTGCACCTGCTTCGGCACCTTGAAATTCGCGATTTTTTGCTTCAATTCGGCGATGATGCTGGCCGAGCACAGATCAGCCCGAGGCTTGGCAACAATCACCGCAGTCACTGCCTCGCCGAAGTCGGCATGCGGCACGCCGATCACGGCCGATTCGACCACGCCGGGCAGGGCGTCGATGACGCTTTCGATTTCCTTCGGATAGACGTTGTAGCCGCCGGTGATGATCAGATCCTTGCTGCGGCCGACAATGGTCAGATAGCCATCGGTGTCGAATCGGCCGACGTCGCCGGTGCGAAACCAGCCGTCTGGCCGGAATTCCTCGGCGGTTTTTTCCGGCATCTGCCAGTAACCCATGAACACGTTCGGTCCCGCGACTTCAATGCCACCGATCTCTCCGACGGCACACTTCGTGCCACCGGTGCCGACCACGCGCACGCCGACTTCCGGCAATGGCATGCCGACGGTGCCACCACGGCGTTCACCATCGTAGGGATTGGAGGTCAGCATGGTCGTCTCGCTCATGCCGTAGCGTTCCAGAATCACCTGCCCGGTGCGCTGCGTGAACGCCTCGAAGGTATCGAGCAGGAGCGGCGCCGAGCCCGAGATGAAGAGGCGGATATTGGCGCAGGCATCGCGGTTGAAATCCGGATCGCCCAGGAGACGCACGTAAAAAGTCGGCACGCCCATGAAGACGGTAGCGCGCGGCAGATGGCGCACAACCTCGGCTGCGTCGAAACGTGGCAGGAAAATCATCTTGCTGCCATTGAGAAGCGCCGCATGCGAGGCCACGAACAGACCATGCACATGGAACAGCGGCAGCGCATGCAGCAGCACGTCACCTGCGCGCCATCGCCAACATTCTTGCAGCGTCAGCGCATTCGAGGCCAGATTCTGGTGCGACAGCATTGCACCCTTGCTGCGCCCGGTCGTGCCGGAGGTGTACAGAATTGCAGCCAGATCATTCGGCGCGGAGGTGACTGTCTCGAAATCATCCTGCTGGGCGGCGGCCCGAGCCAGCAGCGAGCCAGTGCGGTCGTCGCCGAGCGTGAAGACGTGACCGGTGCCACGCGAAAAAGCGATCTTCGAGATCCAGCCGAAATTTTCCGGCGAGCAGACGACAACAGCCGGCTCGGCGTTGTCGATGAAATAATCGATTTCAGCGGCGCGGTAGGCCGTGTTCAGCGGCAAGAACACATGGCCGGTGCGAAGCGTCGCCAGGTACAGGATCAATGCCTCGGCCGATTTTTCCACCTGCACGGCGATGCGCGAGGCCGGCGCCAGGTGCAGGCTGCGCAGCAGATTGGCGATTCTGGCACTGGCCCGCTCGACATCATTCCAGGAATACAGCGCACCGCTGGCGGTCTCGATGCAGCAGGCGGCACGGTCAGCCGGAAATCGGGAGGCGAACAGGGCATACAGGTTGGCATTCATGGCGTCTCTTCCCTTTGGTCTTTCTCGTTTTTATGATTCCGGTGCTGCAGGCGAACAACGGCGGATCCTCATTTGCCGGTAAATACAGGAAGGCGTTTCTCCAGGAATGCGGCGACGCCTTCCCGGTAGTCGGCCGACGACAGCAACGCGAACGCAGCTGCCGTTTCCGCTTCGTTCAGGGCAGTGCCGGCAGTGCCGAGGCGGCGCACCAGGTGTTTGTTCATCCGCGCGGCCAACGGTGCGCCAGCGGCGATGCGTTGCGCGGCCTCGCGTGCAGCGGCCGGCACATCATCGGCCAGGCGTGTCAGCAGTCCTTTTTCCAGGGCCTCGGCGGCACCGAACACCTGGCCCTCCAGAAGCATCTCCAGCGCGACCGCCGGGCCGACCAGGCGCAGCAGTGCCGGCATTTCGCCCGGCGCCAGAGCGAAACCCAGGCGGTTGATCGGGATGCCAAAACGCGCCGAGGGTGCAGCGATCCGCAAATCACAGACACAGGCGATTTCCAGCCCACCGCCCACACAGGCGCCCTCGATTGCCGCGACCACCGGATGGATACAGCCCTCGATTGCGGCCAATGCAGTGCCGATCGCGCCCGCATGATACAGAATCCCTTGCTCCAGCGTACTTCTGACCGTTGAAAATTCGGCAATATCGGCGCCAGCGGCGAAGTTGCCGTCTGCGCCTTCGATGAGAACGCATCGTACTGAATCGTCGGCATTCAGTTGCGTGAAGCAGGTGGCGAGCTGGCGCCACAGGTTCAGGTCGAGCGCATTGAGCTTGCCCGGATTGGACAGGGTGACCCAGGCAAGGTCGCCTTCCCGGCGCAGCAGAAGAGAGGACATGGGCGGCGTCAGCCCCGAAGCACAGTGGACGACCCCGGTTCCGCAGGGCGTCGATAAGCCACGATCAGCAGCACGATACCCAGCACGATCATCGGCAGCGACAGCATCTGCCCGGCGGAAATCGTGATGCCGGCAAAGTGGACTTCATAATCGGGCGTGCGAAAGTATTCGGTGAAGAAGCGCGCGCAGCCATAGCCGGCGGCAAAGAGACCGCTGACCGCCATCCGCGGGCGCGGCTTGCGGGCGAACAGCCACAGGATCACGAACAGCAGCAGGCCATCGATCAGCGCCTGGTAGATCGGGGAGGGATGGCGTGGCAACTGATCGACATTCGGCCAGATCATCGCCCAAGGCAAGGATGGATCAGCCGGCCGGCCCGGCAGTTCGGCATTGATGAAGTTGCCGATCCGCCCGGCGGCGTAACCCAGCGGCACCAGCGGGGCGATGAAATCCATGGTATCCATCAGGCGCCGGCCGGTACGGTGCGACCAGTACCACATGGCCAGCATCACGCCCAGAAAGCCGCCGTGAAACGACATGCCGCCTTTCCAGACCGCGAAGATTTCCAGTGGATGGGACAAATAGTACGTCGGGCCATAAAACAGGACTTCACCCAGCCGACCACCGATGATCACTCCGAGCACGCCGTAGAACAGCATGTCGTCGATGTCTTCGGTGCGCCAGCCGGCGCGGGCGATGTGCGGCTGGCGGATGCGCAACCGTCCCAACAGGATGAACTGCGCGAAGGCGGCGAGATACATCAGCCCGTACCAGCGGATCGCCAGCGGGCCGATGGATAAAGCGATCGGATCGGGCATCGGATGGATCAGCATCGGGAATCTTTCGCGGTAATGGTGCAGGCGACCGCATGGGAACGCCGGGCCAGACGCATCATATATTTGACACTGCGCCCGGCGCAAGGCAATGTAGCGGGTTCTTATTTCAGCAGGGGAGCAGGCATGGCATTCAATCGGCGATCGAAAAACATCACGCAGGGCGTCGCACGCAGCCCGAACCGTTCCATGTATTACGCCATGGGCTATGAAAAGGCCGATTTCGACAAACCGATGGTCGGCATCGCCAATGGTCATTCGACCATCACGCCATGTAATTCCGGCCTGCAGAAACTGGCGGATATCGTGATTGCCACCATCAAGGAAGCCGGCGCGAATCCGCAGGTGTTCGGCACGCCGACCATTTCCGACGGCATGTCGATGGGCACCGAGGGCATGAAGTTTTCGCTGATCTCGCGCGAGGTGATTGCCGATTGCATCGAGACCGCGGTCAATGGCCAGTGGATGGATGGCTGCGTGGTCATCGGCGGCTGCGACAAGAACATGCCGGGCGGGATGATCGCCATGGCGCGCACCAACGTGCCGAGCATCTATGTCTATGGCGGCACGATCAAGCCGGGCAACTGGAAGGGCAAGGACCTGACCATCGTCTCGGCATTCGAAGCGGTCGGCGAATTCTCGATGGGTCGCATGTCGCAGGAAGATTTCGATGGCATCGAGCGCAACGCCTGCCCGTCATCCGGTTCCTGCGGCGGAATGTATACCGCCAACACGATGTCCTCGTCCTTCGAAGCGCTCGGCTTGTCGCTGATGTATTCCTCGACCATGGCCAATCCGGACGACGAGAAGGTCGGCTCGGCGGCGCAGTCGGCACGCGTCCTGGTGGAGGCAGTCAAGAGGGATCTCAAGCCGCGCGACATCATTACCCGCAAGTCGATCGAAAACGCCGTGGCCGTCATCATGGCCACCGGTGGCTCGACCAACGCCGTGCTCCACTATCTGGCGATTGCCCATGCGGCCGACGTCGAGTGGCACATCGACGACTACGAACGCATGCGCCGCAAGGTGCCGGTGATCTGCAACCTGAAACCGTCGGGCGAGTATGTCGCGACCGACCTGCATCGCGCCGGCGGTGTTCCGCAGGTGATGAAGCTGTTGCTCAATGCGGGCCTGATGCATGGTGACTGCATGACGATCACCGGCCGCACCCTGGCCGAGGAACTGGCCGATGTGCCGGATGCGCCGCCGGCCGGGCAGGACGTGATCCGCACGCTGGACAAGGCGTTGTATGCCCAAGGGCATCTGGCGATCCTGAAAGGGAACCTGTCGCCTGAAGGCTGCGTGGCGAAGATCAGCGGCCTGAAGAATCCGGTCATTACCGGCCCGGCGCGGGTGTTCGAGGATGAATACACGGCGATGGACGCGATCATGGCCGACAACATCAGGCCGGGCGACGTGCTGGTGCTGCGCTACCTGGGACCGAAGGGTGGGCCGGGCATGCCGGAGATGCTGGCGCCAACGTCTGCCCTGATCGGCAAGGGCCTGGGCGAATCGGTCGGCCTGATCACGGACGGGCGTTTTTCAGGCGGTACCTGGGGCATGGTCGTCGGTCACGTTTCGCCGGAGGCTTTCGTCGGCGGCACCATTGCGCTGGTGCAGGAGGGAGACTCGGTCACCATCGATGCGCTTCAACAGTTGATCCAGCTGAACGTACCCGACGAGGAAATTGCCCGCCGTCGCTCGCAATGGACGGCGCCGGCGCCGAAATACACCCGTGGGGTGCTGGCGAAGTTCGCCGTCCTGACTTCGTCGGCCAGCAAGGGTGCCGTGACCGATTGATCGCGGCAGCGTGCCGCGTTGTCTGCATCCAGAAACGACGATGGCCGGATGTGATCCGGCCATTTTCATGGAGACAAGTCGACGTGTCATGGCTCCTTACTTTTTGAACGCCTTCTTGACCCGTTCTTCGCGCATGCGGTCCATCTCGTCGAAAGCCCGGCGCTTGTCCAGACCGAACATGCGCTCCAGGAATTCGAACCAGATGAATGCGACGCCTGCCAGGCCGACGATCCACCACCACGACAGATTGTCGATGTAGCGAACCTCGAAGTACTTCAGCAATGACAGAACGACAATCAATAGTATCAGTGGCATGTTTCTCTCCCGCATCAAGGATATTGTGATTGGATGTAACGGTCAATCCGACTGTCAACCTTTCAACCCATGCCAGCGTTGAATCTGAAGAAACGTTGTATCTTGCAACGCAATGACCGGTGCAGCTTTGTTCAAGCCGGTCGTCATGGAGAACATATGAAACGCATTTCTTGGTTGGGTCTGTCGGTTTGCTTGTCACTGGGCGCGTTGAGTGGATCTGCCTCGGCCAGCCCTGAACTCGCAAAATCGAAAAACTGCATGGCCTGCCACGCCGTGGGAAGCAAGGTCGTGGGGCCGTCTTACAAAGATGTGGCTGCGAAATATGCCGGCGACGCTGGTGCCGAAGATCGGCTGACGCAGAAGGTGCTCAAGGGCGGCGCCGGCGCCTGGGGGCCGGTACCGATGCCGGCCAACACACAGGTCTCGGAGGCTGAGGCACGCTCGCTGGTGAAATGGGTGCTGTCACTGAAATGAAGATGGATCGCTCTGCCTGAAGGCGCCGCTTGCGGCGCTTTTTTTATGCCTGTCGTCGGCATCTGGTGTCGATTGCCTGCGCAACCCGTTTCGCATTTCACCGCACCCGTTCGGGTTGCCGGCATATCCCTTCTTCTTGTAAATCTACTATCGGAACACGGCACCGGAGTGACTCTGGCGGATGTGCAGTGGTGTCGCCGGAGCTCCCTTGACGTGCCATCCGTGGTCTGCTGTCCAATCTGCGAAGGATCGTCATGAGCGTTTCCACGACAACCGGCTTGCATTCCGTAATCGGTCCGCCAAGCGGCTTCCAGAGCAAAGAGCTGACCGTCGTATCGCCGCCTGCAGTCCCCTTGGCGCGGAATGTAGACGCAGCCGTCAGTCTGGTTGTTTCAGATGGAACGTCAGGCAAAGACTCCGCCGACGGAACGTGGAAGCTTTCCGAACCGCCTTCCACGGCGCCAACCGGCAATGCCTCGGGTGCCAGTACACCGGGCGGCACGCCAACAACGGCGGCGTCCCAACAACCTCCGGCAACAGCGCCTTCAACTACCCAGACAACGCCGACTGCTGCTCCCGCTCCTGCTCCCCCTCCGGCAGCGTATGTCGTGCCGCCACTCGACCAGAGTGCGCATCCGACGCTGAATGCGCATCAGATGGAAACCATCTCGGTCCTGCAGCGGCATCGCGACAGCATGCCCTTGAAGCTCAAGGATCTAGCGGCGCTGATTGCAGCGCCCGGTACGCCACCTGATCTGAAACAGGCACTGCAGGATCTGGCCAATGACCCGACGCTGACGCAGATGCTGGATGCTGTCCCCGACAAGAAAGGCAAGCGCAGCCTCGACGGCAAATGCGGCACGAAGGAACTGGACTTCGTCGCGTCATGGCCCGAAATTGCCAAATACAACGCCGACAAGGCCACGACGTACACGCAGAACTACGTGACTTCCGAATCGAAGGATCCGGCCCCTGCAACCGTGCGCGAAATCACGGCCAATGATGCGGCGCGCGAAATGTATCTGTATTCCGATAATTTGCCCAAGACGCTGGACCCACCTGCGCTGCAGGCCATTGTGGACGGCCAGGGGAAAGGCGGGAAATGTCCGCCCCAGGTCGTGGCTGCTGCCAAGTTCTACCTTGATCATCCGGAAGAATGGGGAAAGCTGACGGTCGGGAAGAACGGCCAGCCAAGCGCCGGCGGCAAGGTCGATCGGGGCGCGATGCTCGACACGATTGCAGCAACGGTGTTCTTGACATCCGAAGAGGAAAGCACGCTCAAGACGATCGGCGAACACCAGGATGTTTTTTTTGCCAAGCCACTCGATCGCAAGCGCGCGCAGGCCATCGTCGACGACCCTGCCAGTCCGCCTGATATCAAAGCAGCTGCACAGAAATTGCTCGACGATCCGCTGTTGTTCGGCATGATCGACAACGCAAAGAAAGGACATACGCCGCGCAAGCACAACAAGGCCGACGACGGCAAGTTCGGTGCCGCCGACTACAACAAGTTCGAAGCGCAGCTGCGTACCAAAAACCTGACGCCGCCAACCTTGCCGCCTGCGAAAACGCCGGACACGCCGGAAGCCAGGAAAGCACTGGCCGACATGCAAAATGGCGCAATTGACAGTCCTGCACAGAAAAAGGCGAAGGGTGGTGGCGGTGTGTTCGGTGGTTTAAAGAACTTTTTCAAGCACACGATCGGCGGCCCCATTGTCAAGACAGCGAAAACGGTGGCCAAGTTTGCAAAAGATAAAGTACTTCCCGAATTGAAGAAAGCCGGCAAGGCGGTCTGGCATTTCGTCCAGACGGTAGGCGCGCAGATGCTGAAGATTTATTCGCAAGTTGCAGATATTGCTGCTTTGGTCCTGAGCGCCTGCTCAAAGATTCCGATCATCGGCGAATTCACCATGGCGATCTCCATGGCGCTTGAGGTGACTGCCGCCGCGGCGGTGATCGGCGTTGCAGCACTGCGCGGCACCAGCATGGTCAAGGCGGCCGAAGAAGCGGCCATGCGCATCGGCGGCATGGTTCTCAGCAATGTGATTGCCCCCGGCGCTGGCAAGGCGATCATGAAAGGTGCGGCAGCGGTAGGTGCGACCGTGGCCATCGATGCAGCCGTCGGAGCGGCAACGACGGCTGGAAAGAGTGCAGCAAAATCAGCAGGGAAAGGCATTTCAACCGGCGTCGACAAGGGCTTGGTGAAAACCGGACTGCGTACCCAGGAACAGATCGAAATGAAAGCGGCGCAAAAACTGGAGACCAAGGAGCTGATGAAGGACACGACCTTGTTGCAAAAGACCAAGGTATTTACAAGAATGAGCAGTGCGGAAGTGGAAAGCGCAAAAGCGGCTGACAACCAGGTAACCAAGGAATTGATGAAGGATACGACACGGTGGCAGAAGGCCAAGGTGTTCACGAAATTCAGCGATGCAGAGGTGGAAGGCGCAAAAGCGGCTGAAAAACAGGCAGCAAAAGACGTGATGAAGGACACGACGCTGTGGCAAAAAGCCAAGGTGTTGCTGAACGAGAGCAGTGCAGAAGTCGAAGGCGCTAAAGCAACTGAAAAAGCAACCACGAAAGCCGCCGAAAAAGAGGCGAGGGAAGAAGCAACCCGCTATGCGCCAAATCGGTTCGTACGGACGTACCGCGCTGTCAGTCAAAAAACAGGCTTCAGCACTGCCGAAGAGAATGGGGCAAAAAATGCCACCGATCGGGCTGCCAACAAACTTGCAGCCGAGCGGCCGGGTATCGCCGAGCGAATTTCGACGAAAACCCAGGACAAGGTTTCTGAGCTCAAATGCAAACTTGGCCTGAGCACACCTGAAAAGGAGGCGGACGCTGCCGCAGTGAGAGCCGAACGCAAGGCCGCGGAGAAAGAGGCGGCCGAAAAAGAAGCAGCAGTCAAGAAAGCGGGCAAGAAAGAAGCGAAAAAAGAAGCCAAGAGAGATCTGAAGGACAAGATCAAGGACTTCATGGAAAATCTGCTGCAAAATGTATCGAATGTTTTCAGCAGTTTCATGGGCGGTGGTGGCGACGATATTGCGCTTGAAATGGAACGGAACAGGAGAATGCAAAAAGCCATGAATGAAAATCGGACTGCGAATTCGAAAAACGATCTTCCGACCAACATCACCGCAGTCGTGCAGCAGTCATTGAAAGCAACGCAAAAAGCAATCTGACAAGCCAAGAAGAAAAAGCGCCACGACGTTGCGTCGTGGCGCTTTGAGAACCGCGCGTTTGTCAGGCCAGCAGCAAGCCGGCCATGACTTGAGCGATGCTTACTTGGTCACGGCTAACAAGACTTTCTTGCCACCCTTGTAGGTGTACAGCGTCAGCGTGCCATCCTTGATGTCACCCTTGGCATCGAACGCCACATTGCCGGTCACACCCTTGTGCTGGATTTTGGCCAGCACCGGCAGATACTTCGCCGGTTCGGCGGAGCCGGCCTTGACCATCGCGTCTGCCATCGTCATCAGCGCATCATAGACATACGGTGCATAGATCTCGACTTCCTGGTTGAACCGTTTTTTATACGCGGCGCGGAAATCGTCCATGCCTTTCTGCTGCGACGCCTCGACACCACCCGCTTCGGCGCACACCACCTGGCCGTCGCCCATGCCATCACCCGAGAGCGTGCTGAGGGCTGCCGAGCAGATGCCGTCGCCGCCCATGAACTTGGCGTTGATGCCCAACTGCTTCATCTGGCGCAGCATCGGGCCGGCCACTGCATCCATGCCGCCGAAGAAAACCAGGTCCGGATTCTTGGCCTTGATCTTGGTCAGGATGGCATTGAAGTCGGTTGCCTTGTCGGTCGTGTATTCCTGTGGCAGCAGGGTCGCGCCACCGGTCTTCTTGACGCTTTTCATGAATTCCTCGGCCAGGCCCTGGCCGTAGGAAGTGCGGTCATCGATCACCGCGATCGTCTTTGCCTTGGTGGTCTGGACGGCATAGCGGCCGAGCGTGCCGCCGAGCTGGCCGTCGTTGGCCACGACGCGGAACGCGGTCTTGAAACCTTGCTGGGTATATTTCGGATTGGTGGCAGACGGCGAGATCTGTGGAATGCCGGCATCGAAATAGATTTTCGAGGCCGGGATCGTGGTGCCGGAATTCAGGTGACCGATGACGCCGTTGACCTTGGCATCGACCAGTTTCTGGGCAGCGGCGGTGCCTTGCTTCGGATCGGCGCCGTCATCCTCGGCCAGCAATTCGAACTTGACCTTTTTGCCGCCGATCATGGTGCCTTTGGCATTGAGCTCGTCGATCGCCATCCGGGCGCCGTTCTCGTTATCCTTGCCAAGGTGTGCCGTTGGCCCGGAAATCGGCGCCACGTGGCCGATCTTGATGACCTG
>JAYTLK010000242.1:0-4676 GCA_043729515.1 Herminiimonas sp. | reverse complement strand
TGTGAAAGGAGAGGAAGGGATTGGCGGCAATCGCCGAAAACAGCTCGGCGGCGAACACCACTTCGCCGTTGTAGCGGCAAGTGAAGCGGGTGATGTTGTCGCGCGGCAGGGTCTTGCCGTCGGCGCCGGGGCGAAACCCGGTTTCCATCGGATGCGTGATCAGGGTGCGGATTTCGATGACATCGCCGGCGCGGGCCGCTGCCGGTGCGTTGATGAGGGCGCGCGCCATGTCAGTCGCCCTCGATGCAGGCAGCCAGCGTGACGATGACGTCGACCGACTGGGACCAGAACGTGCCGTCGTTCATGCGCGCCACCGCCACCAGTTTCTGCGAGGTGGCAAGCCGGATACGGGCCGAGACCTTGGCGCGGCCGGCACGCGGGCCGAGCGTGAAGCGGGCGACGTCGCGCTGCGGATTTTTTTCGTTGAAGACCGCGATGGCGGTCACGTGCGAGGCGGCCGTCATCGGGCTGTCGACGGTCACCGTGATCGGCACCGTGTTGCCATTGTCGACCAGGCCGGCGATGTCGAAGACGACCTTGCCGGTGGTGACCGCAGCGCCGCCGGCGTAAGCTGCAACGGCAGCAGCGAGGGTGTCGGGCACCGAATCAGCGGCGCATACGGTGACGCTCATGCCGCTCATGCCCATGCCCAGCCCAATGCCGGCGGCGGCCAGCAAGCGGCGGCGCTGGCGGTCGATTGCAGGGTGACGCTCTGCACCCTTGCGCGCCACCACGTCATTTGTCGCGGGATTCGTTGTCACGTTCTACCTGCTTTCGTTGTCATCATTTCGCCATGGTCGCTGGCGGATTGTCGGCGCTGCGCAGGGTCAGCAGATACGCCACGACATCCTCGATCTGCTGGGCCGAGAGAATCGGTTGCCCGTGCAGCGCTGGCGCAACCCGGGTCAGCCCCTCGGTACGATAATAGGACGGCATGATCGATTCGGGATTCAAGCGGCGCGCATCCACCATCCGCAGGCGCAACTGGCCTTCGTTCCAGCGGCTGCCGGCACCTTCCAGTTTCGGCGCCAGGTTCCCCTGACACCGCTCTTCCGGAATCGGTCCGGCGTGGCACAGCAGGCACAACCCGGTCTGACGGTTGGCGACGATCGCACGGCCACGCACTGCGTCGCCCGGTACGGCGGTCAAGGGTACGACGATGGCGTCGCCGCTGACAACCAGCCCGGGCAGCGGCGTCTGCGCAATGGAGGCGGCCGGCCAGCAGCAGAGCAGGGTGGCGAGCCATGTCGCCATCCTGACCCGCTTGGTCCGCCCAATCGGCAGGTGGACAGCGGCAAGCACTGCGCCGCCTCGACCTGTTTGCACCTTAACCGTCACGCCATCGTCGACACGACGCGAATGACGCCCGCCCTTACGCCCGCCATCACGCCCGCTTCAGGCTGTGATTCTTCAGCGGCAGATCGCGGATGCGCTTGCCGGTGGCGGCGAAGATCGCATTCAATACCGCCGGCGCCGCGACCGCAATGGTCGGCTCGCCGACACCACCCCAGAATCCGCCGGAGGGCATGGTGATCGTTTCCACTGCCGGCATGTCGGCCATCTTCACCACCGGATAGGTATGGAAGTTGTCCTGCACCATGTGACCATCCTTGACCGTGCATTCGCCGTAGAGCGCGGCCGACAGGCCGTAGGCGAACGAGCCCTCGACCTGCGCTTCGATCTGTTGCGGATTGACGGCGTGACCGGGATCGGTGGCGGCGACGATGCGATGAATCTTCAAGACGCCATCCTTGCTGACCGAGACTTCGGCGCACGCCGCGACATAACTGCCGAAGCCCATGGTCTGCGCCAAGCCACGGAAGACGCCCTTGGGCGCCGGCTTGTTCCAGCCGACCCTTTCCGCGACCGCATTGAGCACCGCCAGATGTTTCGGACTTGCGGTCATCAGCTTGCGCCGCAATGCCAGCGGATCTTGCCTGGTGGCGAAGGCGATCTCGTCGATGAAGCTTTCCAGGTAGATCGCATTCTGGTTCAGATTCACGCCGCGCCAGAAGCCCGGCGGCACATGCGGATTACGCATCGCGTGATCGATCAACAGGTTCGGAAAAGTGTAGCCGATCGAGGCTTCCGGTCCCGGTGCATTCAAGCCTTGGAATACCACCGGATCCTTGCCGTCCTTGATGGTCTGCGGCGAGACGCTGGCCAGGATCGATTGGCCGGAAATGCGCATGTGGAAACCGGTGATCTCGCCCTTGTCATCCAGGCCAGCGGTCATCTTGCATTGCGTGATCGGATGGTAGCGGCCATGCAGCATGTCTTCTTCGCGCGACCAGATCAATTTGACCGGCGTGCCCGGCATTTCCCTGGCCACTGCCACGGCTTGCCGCACCCAGTCGTGCACCGCGCCGCGCCGGCCGAAACCGCCACCCAGGTGCAATTTGTAGACTTCGCATTTCGCCGGCGGCAAACCGGCCGCTTCGGCGGCCGCTGCCAGTGCCGCTTCACCGTTCTGTGTCGGTGTCCAGACTTCGCAGCGCTCGGGCGTCCACTTGACCGTCGCGTTCATGGTTTCCATGGTCGCGTGGTTTTGGTACGGCACCGAGTACACCGCTTCGATCTTGCGCTTTGCCGCTCCGATCGCGGCGCCCGCGTCGCCGTTGGCATTGCCGACCACGGCATCGTTGGCGTCCAGGCCAGCCTTCAGTACCGCAGCGATTGTCGCGCTCGATACGTTGGCGTTCGGGCCGTTGTCCCATTCGATCGGCATGGCTGCCAGCGCGGTTTTTGCCTGCCACCAGGTGTCGGCGATCACGGCCACGGCGCTGTCGCCGATCTGCACGACCTTCTTCACGCCGGTGCGCTTGCTGATGGCGCTCGCGTCGAATTTTTTGACCTTGCCACCGAACACCGGGCAATCGACGCTGGCGGCATTCAACATGCCGGGCATGGTCAGGTCCATGCCATAGATCTGCGAACCGTTGGTCTTGGCAACCGTATCCAGGCGCGCCAGGCGCTTGCCGGCCAGTTTCCAGTCCTTCGGATCCTTCAGCGTGACCTCGGTCGGCGCGGTGCGCTTGCCAGCAGCGGCGGCCATCTTGCCGTAGGTGGTGGTGCGGCCGCTCGGCGCGTGGGTGATCACGCTGGTGGCGGCGCTGCATTCGGCAACCGGCACTTTCCATTCATCGGCGGCAGCGGCGACCAGCATCATGCGCGCGGTGGCGCCACCCTTACGCACGTAGTCATTCGATTCGCGGATGCCGCGGCTGCCGCCGGTGGAGAAATTGCCCCATGCCCGGTTGCGCGCCAGGTTCTGGCCCGGTGTCGGATATTCGGTGGTGACTTTGGCCCAGTCGCAATCGAGCTCTTCTGCCACCAGTTGCGCCAGCCCGGTCAACGTGCCCTGGCCCATCTCCGAACGGGCGATGCGGATGACGACGGTGTCGTCCGGCTTGACCACCACCCAGGCATTGATCTCGGGCGCGATAGGCGCCGGTGCGGCGGGCGCGTCGGCCGCCGTTGCCAGTGGGATGTGGAAGCCGAATACCAGGCCACCGGCTGCGGCGGCGGCAGTGGTGCCGAGGAAGCGGCGGCGCGATGGCGAAGCGGGGGGTGAAGTGAATTCGGTGGATGCGGCGGCGGCAGCGGTCGATATCAGGGAATTGCTCATGTGGTGCTCCCATCGGTGTGCTTGATCGACAGGCCGGCGGACTTGGTGTCGCCACCCTTGGCAACCACCTTGATCGCCTTGCGCACGCGGTTGTAGGTGCCGCAGCGACAAATGTTGGTCATCGCTTCATCGATGTCCTTGTCGGTCGGATTCGGCTTGCTCTTTAATAGCGCGGCGGCAGCCATGATCATGCCCGACTGACAGAAGCCGCATTGCGGCACGTCGAGCGCGGCCCAGACTTTCTGGACGGGGTGCGAACCATCGGGCGACAGGCCTTCGATGGTGACGATCTTTTCCTTGGCGGTGACGGAGGAGGCAGGGCGCACGCAACTGCGGGTCGGCACGCCATCGATGTGCACCGTGCAGGCGCCGCACTGGGCGATGCCGCAACCGTACTTGGTGCCGGTCAAACCGAGCTGCTCGCGCAGCACCCATAACAGCGGCGTATCGCTGTCGGCTTCATATTCGCGCGGCGCGCCATTGACGTTCAGTGTTGCCATTTTGCGGGTGTCCTCGCTCTCGTTATGGGAAGTGACAAAGCCAAGACATAGTACGCTTTTCATTTCCATATTGCATCGAGTGCGCGCCCCATTCCCTGCTCGGATCTCGCGACCACGGCTGCACGAACGCATCACCGCTACCAGCCGCCGCATGGCACCGAAAAAATACCGACTGTAAGTTGTCAAGATGATCACTTCGTTATGACCGCGTCGTCAGTTCGCAACTTCGAAAAAATATGAGTTTGTTATAAAAATCAGGTGCTTATGCGAGTTTTCCTATAGGAAATCATAGATTTTTCACAGAGTTTCCGCGAACGCAAATTAATATTTCCATAAAGAACTTTGCCTCAAAAATACTTTCGGTTACTCTCGTTCACATCGCCAATATTGCCCTTTATCAAGCGATTGGAGGGCGATGTTTTGCTCCCTCCACGGTAGTCAAGAGGCTAACCAATGCGCCCTGTTCCAATGCCAGATTCATTGCCCGTCAAGCGATTCGAGCGCGCCCTGCTTTCCGTGGTGGCGGCCGTGCTGACGTGTGCATGTTT
>JAYTLK010000241.1:0-6062 GCA_043729515.1 Herminiimonas sp. | reverse complement strand
GGCAAACCCGGCACCACGCCGCTCATCAGCATCGGCCATTACAGCAACCTGCAGACAGGTGACGCATTCCTGCTTTGCACCGACGGCCTCTGGCATTATTGCAACGATGCAGAATGCGGTGCGGCGATTGCCATGAATTCGCCGCGAGAAGCCGCGCAACTGTTGATCAGGAAAGCTCGCGAACGGGCCACGGGCGATGCCGACAACTGCACTTTGGGGATTGTCAAGCTGGTAGCGCCGGTCAGGGAAACCCGCAATTATCAGGTCGATTCACTGCACCGCGCCGTGTAGATTGCAACGTCCCGGGTGGCCGATCAATGACTCGCCACCGTCGATTTCCGCGCTTATCAGCGGACGTCGCGCATCATTTCGGCGCCGTCGGCGTCGAGCCCGCGGCACCGGTCGCTTTGGCGTCTGCTTCGGTTTTCTTGCGCGCCCGATCCTGCTCTTTCTCGGCTTTTTTGGCTTCAATCTCACGCTGACGTTGCGCGGATTCCGTCGCCTTGCGATCGAACGACGCCATGTTGCGGGCAGCAGTCGTTGCATCGATCGACGGCGTCAGCGGTTTGGCGACATGGGGCGTGCGCACCCCATGCGGCGCTGCAGGTCCAGACACCGTCGTGCTGCGCTCCGACGGATGCGGCACGCTGGCCGATTCCGCCTGCTTGCGCACGCTGACGGCGTTTTGCTCAACCAGCGCTTCGCGCTCGGCTTTCGCATTTTTTTCCGTCAACGCGCGGTCACGGTCGACAACCCGGTTGCGCCGCTTGAAGGCATCGGCCTCGATCTCCACCGGGCGCAGCAGGGCGAGCGCCGCACGTTTTTTCTCCTGGGTGGCGTCGAGGCAGCGCGTCATGAAAAATGCCGGACGGCAGTCGGCTTCGGCGGCGCGATGGCGGGCCTCGATGTCGACACGCGAGCGCTTCACGTCAGCCAGTGCCGCATCGGCTGTGGCAACCGATTTGATCGACTGTGCGGGAAAGCGTTGCGCTACCTGCATTGCAGCATCCCGCAGCGGATCGCCGCCTGGAGTCGAGGCAACGGTAGCCGGAGCGATATCGGCGGCGTTGACAGCATTCGCACCTGCCTGGGCCAGGCAAGTGACCGGCAGCAAAACCAGCATGCCAAACACGACGGCGCCCCGCGCAATGCGTGCTGCCAGCAATGCTTGTCGAAAGGTCGTCATCTCAGATGCTTTCGGCGACGCCACGCTGCTGTGACGCCAGGTAGTGCGTGGATTGCATCTCGATGATGCGGGAGACGGTACGGTGAAATTCATTTGCCAGCATGCCTTGGGTATACAGTTCTTCGGCCGGCACTTCCGCCGACATGATCAATTTTACGTGGTGATCGTAGAGCACGTCGATCAGCCAGGTGAAGCGCCGTGCTTCCGACGACATTGCCGCCGACATGTGCGGCACGGCCGACAGGATCAGCGTGTGAAATCGGCTCGCCAGTTCAAGGTAATCATTTTGCGAACGCGGGCCGCCGCACAGCGTGGCGAAATCGAACCAGATCACGCCGCCTGCCCTGCGCAATGCGCGAAACTCGCGGGACTCGATGCGCACCACCGGACTTTCGTCGGCAGTCTCCGCAATCGCGGCGAAGGCAGCGCGCAAAGCGCGGTCGGATGCGGCATTGAGCGGAACGTGAAAGGCGCTGACCTCGGAGAGCGCCTGCATGCGGTAATCGGTGCCGGCGTCGACGTTGAGAACGTCGAGCCGCTCTTCCAGCAAAGCGATCGTAGGCAACATGCGATCGCGATGCAAAGTATCCGGATACAACGTCTTCGGTTCGTAATTGGAGGTGATGATGAACGACACGCCGTTGTTGAACAAGGCCGACAACAGGTTATACAAGATCATCGCGTCGGCGATGTCGGACACATGGAATTCGTCGAAGCAGATCAGGCGATAGCGTTTGGCAATGCGCCTGGCAACTTCATCGAGCGGATCTGCCACGCCCCGCAGGTCATCGAGCTCACGATGCACGCCGCGCATGAATTCATGGAAGTGAATGCGTGTCTTGCGCACCAGTGGCACGACCGCATAGAAACTGTCCATCAGGAAGGACTTGCCCCGCCCCACGCCGCCCCAGAGATAGACTCCCTTCGGCACGGCCGGGCGATGCAGCAGGCGCTTGAAGGGCGTCGCGCGCTGGCTGCGATAGTCGACCCATTCGTCATAGGCGCGCTGAAGCCGTTCCACCGCCGCTTCCTGGGCGGGATCGGAACGGAAACCACGTTGCGCGAGCGTCTGCTGATAAAACTCCCGCACGTTCATCGAAGAAGCCTTGCGTGAGCGCGATCCGGACATATCGTGTCAATTCGCCGCGCCATCACGGGCCGGCCATCGACCGAAGATGACATCAAGGCGGATTCATGTCGAGCGTCAAGCGCTTTGGATAGCGCCCGCCGAAATTGTTCGAAGGCAGCCCGGTGCCGGCACTGCCGGTGGCGACCCCAACCGAGAATGGCCGGAAAATCAATTCGGAAGTACGGAACCCCGGGTGATTGCACACCACCCGCAGTTCGCCACGGGCGCCGTCGACGGCGATCGTGGCCGGCGTGACGATATCCCACCGCATGTCGTCGATCATCGCCGTGCAGGCGGAGCCGGCAAGACTTTGCCCACGCGCGGCAGTGTCGATCGACAGACCGTTGTCGGCCGTCCCGTTCGTGGCGCAGCCCACCAGGGTCTGTGCCGCCACGGCCAGCAGCAGCAGGCGAAGGCAGGTCGTCTTCATGGCTACTCCCTAGAAATTCAGGGCCCGCTTGTCGACCGCGAGCGCGGCTTCCTTGGTCGCCTCCGACAGTGACGGGTGGGCATGGCAGATCCGCGCAATGTCTTCTGACGAGGCCCGGAATTCCATCGCCACCACCGCTTCGGAAATCAACTCGGAGGCCATCGGACCGACGATATGCACGCCGAGGATTTCATCGGTTTTCGCATCGGCCAGGAATTTCACCATGCCGGTGGTGTCACCCAGCGCACGGGCCCGGCCATTGGCCAGAAACGGGAAGGTACCCGCCTTGTAAGCCACGCCGTCTGCCTTGAGTTGCTGCTCGTTGCGTCCGACCCAGGCGATTTCCGGCGCCGTGTAGATCACCCACGGTACGGTGTTGAAATTCACATGCCCGTGCTGGCCGGCGATGCGTTCGGCCACGGCCACGCCCTCTTCCTCGGCCTTGTGCGCCAGCATCGGCCCACGCACGACATCGCCGATGGCCCAGACATTCGGCAAATTGGTGCGGCAATCGGCATCGACCGCAATGAAGCCGCGCTCGTCGATCAGCAGACCGACCGTGTCGGCGCCGAGGCCGATCGTGTTCGGCACCCGTCCGATCGAGACGATCAGGCGATCGAATTCGACTTTTTGCGGTGCGCCCTTGTCATCGACATAACTGACGCTGATGGTCTCGCCGGCAGGTTCGATGGCACTTATCTTTACGCCCAGGTGAATGTCGAGCCCCTGCTTGGTGAATAACTTGTGCGCTTCCCGTGCAATCTGCTCGTCCACGCCGCCCAGGAACGTCGGCAAGGCTTCCAGGACCGTGACCTTGGCGCCCAAACGCCGCCAGACACTGCCCATCTCGAGTCCGATGACGCCGGCGCCGATCACGCCGAGCCGTTGCGGCACGGCGTTCAGCGCCAGCGCGCCGGTGTTCGACAGCACCAGCTTTTCATCGAAGGGTGTGCCTGTCAAGGCTCGTGCATTCGAGCCGGTGGCCAGCACGACGTGTTTGGCCTGCAGGCTGTCGGTTGTCGCACCGGAGACGGCAATGTCGTAGGTACCGCCCGTGGCCGCAGCAAATGCAGCGCGGCCATGGAAGAACGTGACCTTGTTCTTCTTGAACAGATACAGGATGCCATCGTTGTTCTGCTTGACCACCGCATCCTTGCGGCCCTGCATCTGCCCGAGATTCAAGCGCAGGCCCGCTATGTCGATGCCATGTTCGGCAAAAGAATGGCCGGCATGCTCGAAATGCTCCGACGATTGCAGAAGCGCCTTCGATGGAATGCAGCCGACATTGGTACACGTGCCACCCGGCGCCGGCCCACCCTTCGCGTTTTTCCATTCATCGACGCAGGCCACCGAAAACCCCAGTTGTGCCGCACGAATCGCGGCAATGTATCCGCCGGGTCCGCCACCGATTACCACTACATCGAAATTCTTAGCCATATGCGTACCATGTTGTGCCGTTCATCGGCAATGCAAGCGAACGGAGGTCGGCCTTGCAGTTGAGCACAAGCGTCGAAGAGACGCCGCGCCGGCGGCAATTCGATCGGCTGCGGAACTGCCGTGATGCGCCGCAAATCGACCGGAACGACGGTTGTCTGGTGCTGCCGTCAGAGGTCGAGCAGCAGGCGCGCCGGATCTTCCAGCGCCTCCTTCATCGCCACCAGACCCAGCACCGCCTCCCGGCCGTCGATGATCCGGTGGTCGTACGACATCGCCAGATAGTTCATTGGCCGGATGACGATCTGGCCATTCTCGACCACGACCCGGTCCTTGGTTGCATGCACGCCCAGGATCGCCGACTGCGGCGGATTGATGATCGGTGTCGACAGCATCGAGCCGAAGGTGCCGCCGTTGGAGATCGAGAACGTGCCGCCGGTCAGGTCGTCCAGCGTCAGCTTGCCTTCCTTGGCCTTGGCACCGAATTCACCGATCCTTTTTTCGATGTCGGCAATCGACATCTGGTCGGCATTGCGCAGGATCGGCACCACCAGTCCGCGTGGCGAGCCGACGGCAATGCCGATGTCGAAATAACCGTGATAGACGATGTCGTTTTCGTCGACCGAGGCATTGATGATCGGATATTTCTTCAGCGCTGCAACAGCGGCCTTGACGAAGAACGCCATGAAGCCGAGCTTGACGCCATGCTCCTTTTCGAACTTGTCCTTGTACTTCGTGCGCAGGTCCATGATCGGCTGCATGTTGACTTCGTTGAACGTCGTCAGAATCGCATTGGTCGATTGCGACTGCACCAGACGCTCGGCAATGCGGGCACGCAGACGGCTCATCGGCACCCGCTCTTCCGGACGAATACCGAGATTGGCAGGGGCCGATGGTGGAGCGACCTGCTGCAACGCCGGCTTCGCGGTTGCGGCCGGTGCGGGTGCTGGCGCACGGGGTGTTGCGGGGGGGACTACGGGGACGACAGGGGCGACCGGCGCAACTGCCGGCGTCGCACCGCGGCTGTCGAGCACCGAGAGCACGTCGCCCTTGGTGACGCGTCCATCCCGGCCCGAGCCGGCGACGTCGCCGGTCGTCATCTGATTATCTGCCAGCATTTTTGCGGCCGCCGGCATGGCGATGCCTGCAGCAGCCAGCGCTGCAGGCGCGGAAATATTGGACGCCATCGCGGGTGCCACGGGTGCCACGGCGGCCGCGGCAACCGGTGCAGCCGTGCCGACGGCTGCGCTGATGTCCGTGTCGATGATGGCGATGATTTCACCGGCGACGACCAGGCTGCCGTCCGGCTTCACGATCTGGGTAATGACGCCGGCGTCCGGCGCCGGCAGTTCCAGCACCACTTTATCGGTCTC
Organism: Herminiimonas sp.; assembly: GCA_043729515.1. GTDB lineage: Bacteria > Pseudomonadota > Gammaproteobacteria > Burkholderiales > Burkholderiaceae_D > JANXSS01. Next base: position 510 of record JAYTLK010000241.1, on the reverse strand, counting down.
GATGTCGATCAGGTTCTCGTCGCGCGCAACCGTCTCGCCGACTTTCTTGTGCCATTGCAGCAGCGTCGCTTCAGCGACCGATTCCGACAATTGCGGTACCTTGACTTCTAGAATTGCCATGTAACTCTCCGTTTCGGGGTGGGCAGGCAGCGCACCGGCTTCCAGCGCGCTGCCGATGCTTCTTGCAAATGCGTCATTTGGTCAGCACGAATCCCTTGAGCTTGGAAAACGCCGTCTCGATCAACGCCTTTTGCTGCGCATAGTGCTTGTCGTAATAACCGACCGCTGGCGATGCACTCGCCGGCCTGCCGGCATAAGCCAGCTTTTGGCCATCGACCAGATTTTCGAAAATGTTGTGCTGAATCTGGAACCACGGGCCCTGATTCTGTGGCTCGTCCTGTGCCCACACCAGTTCGGTGAAGTTCGGGAATTTCTTCAGTTCGGCGGTCAGGGCCTTGTGCGGAAACGGATACAACTGCTCGATGCGCACGATGGCGGTGTCGGCCTGTG
>JAYTLK010000240.1:0-14502 GCA_043729515.1 Herminiimonas sp. | reverse complement strand
ACACCACGCCGCCGATGATCACGTTATGAAAGTGTGCGATTAGGAACAGGCTGTTGTGCAACACGAAGTCAGCCGACGGCACTGCCAGCAAGACGCCTGTCATGCCACCAATGACGAACGTGATCATGAAGGCAATCGTCCACATCATCGGCAGCTCGAAGCGAATACGGCCGCGATACATCGTGAAGAGCCAGTTGAAGATCTTTGCACCCGTGGGGATCGAGATGATCATGGTGGTGATGCCGAAGAACGAATTCACGCTGGCGCCCGAGCCCAGGGTGAAGAAATGGTGTAGCCACACCAGGTACGACAGGATCGTGATGACGACCGTGGCATAGACCATCGAGGCATAGCCGAACAGGCGCTTGCTGCTGAAGGTCGACACCACTTCGGAGAAAATGCCGAAGGCCGGCAGCACCAGGATATAGACCTCGGGATGGCCCCAGATCCAGATCAGGTTCACGTACATCATGGCGTTGCCGCCCAGCTCATTGGTGAAGAAGTTGGTGCCGGCCATGCGGTCCAGCGACAGCATGCCCAGGACTGCCGTCAACACCGGGAAGGCAGCCACGATCAGCACGTTGGTGCACAGCGCGGTCCAGGTAAAGACCGGCATCTTCATCATCGTCATGCCCGGGGCCCGCATCTTGACGATGGTGGCAATCAGGTTGATGCCGGAGAGAAGCGTGCCGACCCCCGCCACCTGCAATGACCAGATGTAGTAATCCACCCCCACGTCCGGACTGGCCAGAATGCCGGACAGCGGCGGATAGGCCAGCCAGCCGGTGCGGGCGAATTCACCGACGAACAGCGAGGCCATGGTGAGCCCTGCGCCGAAAGCCGTCATCCAGAAACTGAAGTTGTTCAGGAACGGAAAAGCGACGTCGCGCGCGCCGATCTGCAGCGGCACCACGTAATTCATCAGGCCGGTGACCAGCGGCATGGCGACGAAGAAGATCATGATCACGCCGTGCGCCGTGAAGATCTGGTCGTAGTGATGCGGCGGCAGGAAACCTTCGGAACCGTTGAAGGCGAACGCCTGCTGCGCGCGCATCATCAGCGCATCGGCAAACCCGCGCAACAGCATCACCAGTCCCAGCACGATGTACATGATGCCGATGCGCTTGTGGTCGATGCTGGTGAACCAGTTACGCCAGAGGTTGCCCCACTGGCGGAAATACGTCAGGCCGCCGACCACGGCGAAGCCACCCAGGCCGACCATGACGAAAGTGGCCAGAAGAATCGGCTCGTGCAGCGGAACCGCGTCCCAGGACAGGCGTCCGAAAATCAGTTTGTGCAGATCGAGTTGGTCAAACATGGTGCACCTCGCAAAGGAACCGGTGAGTGACGCGCATGGCGTCGGGCAGGCAGCGGTCGGAACTAGTCATGATGATGCTGATGTGTTGGTTGGGCCGATGATGCCGGTGGCACGGGCTGGGCCGGGTTTTGAGCCGAATTCGGGGCCGGCGGCGATCGCGAATATGCCGCAGACGTCTGGCCAGGCGCATATTTCGGTTGCGGCAGGTTCATGTTCGGCGTGGCCGGCGGAACGGAGCCGTGCAGGGCCGGATCCTTGCCGGTATCGGTCATGCCGGGCAGGGCATGCTGATGCATGGAATGGGTGACCATCGTCTGATCGATGCAGGTTGCGCCCGGCGCCACGCAGCGGTTCAGGATCGCTGCATACAGGTCCGGCGCCACGTTGGCGTAGCGGTGGACCGGTTCGGCAACCGACGGCTTTTCCAGGCTGACATACGTCGCGCGATCGAGACTGCCACCGCCGGCCTTGGTAGTGGCTACCCAGCGCGCGAATTCCGGCGCCGACATGCCGTGCATCTTGAACCGCATGTCCGAAAAACCGGCACCGCTGTAGTTGGCCGAAAAACCGTCGAAACTGCCCGGCTTGTTCAACACGGCATGCATCGCCGTCTCCATGCCAGGCATGGCATAGATCTGCCCGGCCAGCGCCGGCACGTAGAAGGAATTCATGACGCTCGACGCCGTGATCTTGAAACGGATCGGCACGTCGATCGGCGCGACCAGTTCATTGACTGTGGCCACGCCCTGCTCCGGATAGATGAACAGCCATTTCCAGTCGAGCGCCACCACCTCGACGATCAGTGGCTTGACATCGGATGGCACCGGACGGCCCGCAGCCAGGCGCTGCAACGGTCGGTACGGATCGAGCGTATGCGTGCTGATCCAGGTGACCAGGCCCAGCGCGATGATGATCAGCAGTGGCGCACCCCAGATGACCAGCTCCAGCTGGGTCGAATGATTCCAGTCCGGCTCGTAGGTCGCGTTCTTGTTGTTCTGCCGGTAACGCCAGGCGAACAGGATCGTCAGCAGGATCACCGGTATGATGATGATCAGCATGAGCAGTGTCGACACCACGATCAGATGGCCCTGCTGCGCCGCGATGTCGCCGGAGGGTTGCATGACGACGGTATTGCAGCCGGCCAGGAAGGACAGCACAGTAACGGATGACCAGCCAGTCAGCCGTCGTACAAAAAGTTTGTCTAGAGAAACCATGCCGCGGTCCATTCGGAATCAGGATATGGCGTAATGTACGCCGCACTCGATGTGGCCGCGATTGGACGTTTTGTCCTAACGCCGTGCCACCAGAAAGTCGCTACACTCGCGTCATCGTCCGACCGGACACACACCGGATATCCACATCATGTCGACTTCGCAACCCAGCGGCGCAGACGTCTCCGTTCACCGTACGCCGGGCGCCACCGGTCGCGACACGCGAGACCATGCCCGCATTGCCCCTGGCGAGATCGCCATCGGCGTCATCATTGGCCGGGCGTCGGAATATTTTGATTTCTTCGTCTATGCGATTGCCTCGGTGCTGGTGTTTCCGACGCTGTTTTTTCCATCGTTGCCGCGGCTGGAAGGCACCTTGTATGCCTTCGGTATTTTTTCATTCGCCTTCATTGCCCGGCCATTCGGCACCGTGCTGTTCATGGCGATCCAGCAGCGGCTGGGGCGTGAAGTCAAACTGACCATCGCGCTGTTCGTGCTCGGCGTATCGACGGCCGGCATCGCTTTCCTGCCGACCTATGCCACCCTGGGTGCAACCTCGATCCTGATCCTGTCGCTGCTGCGCATCGGCCAGGGCATCGCGTTGGGCGGCTCCTGGGACGGCCTGCCGTCGCTGCTGGCCCTGAATGCGCCCCACAAGAAACGCGGCTGGTACGCCATGCTGGGCCAGCTCGGCGCGCCGCTCGGCTTCGTGATCGCCGCCGGCCTGTTCGCTTATTTGCTGGCGAATCTGACCAGTGAAGATTTTCTCGACTGGGGCTGGCGTTATCCGTTCTATGTCGCCTTCGCCATCAACGTCGTGGCGCTGTTCGCCCGTCTGCGGCTGGTCGCCACCCAGGAATATGCGCGTCTGCTCGATGAACGCGAACTGGAGCCGACCAATGTGGTTGAGATGGTCAGATCACAATGGCGCAATCTGTTCACCGGCGCCTTGGCGGCATTGGCCAGTTATGCGCTGTTTCATATCGTGACCGTGTTCCCGCTGTCGTGGATCAGCCTGTATTCCTTGCGCTCCGTGAGCGACTTCCTGGTGGTGCAGATCATCGGCGCAGTCATTGCCGCCGTCGGTGTGGTGATATCCGGACTGATCGCCGATCGCGTCGGCCGCCGCACCACGCTGGGCGCCCTGGCTGTTGCCATTGGTGTCTTCAGCGGTTTCGTGCCGACGCTGATGAACGGTGGCGAGACCGGTCAGAACATTTTCATTCTTTTCGGTTTCGCCTTGCTCGGGCTGTCGTATGGGCAGGCAGCCGGCGCCGTCACGTCGAATTTTCCGGCGCGTTTTCGCTACACGGGCGCCGCCCTGACCTCAGACCTGGCCTGGCTGGTCGGCGCCGGTTTTGCGCCTTTGGTCGCGCTCGGGCTGTCTGCCAATTTCGGGCTGGCGTACGTCAGCGTGTATCTGCTCTCCGGCGCAGCCGCTTCGCTTGCGGCACTGAGCATCAACCGCGCACTTGAAATCCACGATACGTGAGCCCAAGGACAGGCCGGAAGCATTCTTAGGGACGCCGTCGTTGCAACCGCATCCGCATGTGGTCGGAAGTGGTGTGTGCGAAGGACCTGCAGTCGAGATTGCCGCCACGGGCGACGAAATCATTTTCAGGGTCGATCCTGCGTGGCAGATCTGCCGCCGAATCAGCCGGCGTGCCGAAACGTCAGGTTATAGCGCATTGCTCCTGTCAATGGATGGTGGGCAGGTTTCAGTGGCAGCACGCCGTGAAAGCGTAACCGGGACGCCCCACCCCATACCACCACGTCCCCATGCGCCAGTGGCAGGCGTGCCAGCGGACTGCTTCGTTCCAGGCCGCCAAACTGGAACACGGCCGGTATGCCGAGCGAGACCGAGACGATCGGCGCAGCCAGATCGCTTTCATTGCGATCCTGATGCAGGGTAAGGCGGGCACCAGGTACGTACTGGTTGATCAGGCAGGCGTCGGGCACGAAGTCATCAAAACCGGCGCGGGAAGCGGCAGTGCGCGCCAGGGCAAGGAAAATGTCGGGCATCGGCGGCCAGGGCAAGCGGTTCAGCGGATCGATCTGCCGGTAGTGATAACCGGCTGCATCCGATATCCAGCCGAGGCGGCCGCAGTTGGTCATTGCCACCGACATCCGAAAGCCGCCCGGCGTGACCATGTGCCGCAGAGGAGCCTGGCGCATGACTTCCTGCAGCGCGACGAACAGGGCAACATCGTCCTGCACGAAGCCGCGCAACAGTACTGCCCCTTCGCCCAACTGCTCCAAGCCGGGAATCGTCGGCTGCTGGCTGGCGAACAAGTCGCCGGTATGCAAATCCGGCGCGCAACTACGCATTCGACGCTGCATCATCGACATTGACTTCAGAGGCAAGCAGCGCGCGTTTGCGCTCGATGCCCCAGCGATAGCCCGACAAGCCGCCATCGCTGCGCACTACCCGATGACATGGAATGGCCACCGCCAGCGCATTGGCGCCGCAGGCGCTGGCAACGGCCCGCACCGCTGCCGGCGCACCGATGCGACGCGCGATCTCGGTATAGCTGACAGTGGTCCCGGCCGGGATTTCGCGCAATGCCTCCCAGACCTGCTGCTGAAAAAGCGTGCCGCGGATGTCGAGCGGCAGGTCGAGCCGACTGCCAGGCGCGTCGAGAAAACCGATTACCTGTGCGACTGTTTTCTCGAAGCCGAGCTCGCCGCCGCGCAAATCGGCCCGTGGGAAACGCGCCTGCAAATCCTGCAGCAGTGTAGCCGGATCGTCGCCCAACAGCAGCGCACAGATGCCGCGCTCGCTCTGGGCCACCAATACGGCGCCAAGCGAACATTGGCCGACGGCGAAGTGAATGCAGGTCGCCGCGCCGCCGTCCCGGTAGGTGCTGGCATTCATGCCGAGCATGCCCGGCGCCTGGGCATAGAAGCGGCTGCTGGACTGGAACCCGGCATCGTACAAGGCACTGGTGACCGATGTGCCGGCCGCCAGAGCACGGCGCACCTGCTGTGCCCGATGGGCCGCCGCATAGCGATGCGGCGTCACGCCCATGATCTGCCGAAAGACCCGATGAAAATGAGATGGGCTGAGTGCAACCTCACGTGCCAGTTCTGCCAGCGGCAAGGGCGTCTCTGACTGCGTGATCAGGACACAGGCACGCAGCACCGCATCATACTGGCGCTGTGCCGGGATGCCGCGCCTCGCGGCGTCTGGCGTCGGTAATTGCGCCGATGTTTGCGTCGGTGTTTGCGTCAGTGTTTGTGTCGGTATTGAAGCGAAATGCAGAGCCGGGTCCGAAGCCTCGCTTGCCGCTGGAGTCGCGGCCGACGCAGGAGCCAGAATCGGCGGCTGGATCGAGAATGTGCTGAGAGCCATGATCGGTGCCTGAATTGGTCTTGAAAGACGATGAGACCAGTATATCCACGGCCCCGGCGCCGGTCATCCTAGAACTTGCCATGCAGACCAGCCGATGAGACGAACCCCGCAAGGCACGATGAAACATGGGCCGATCATCGGCGATGGCGGAATCGGACCCGGCCTGCCATGCCCGCATTGACGGATTGAATTCGGAAAGTTATCAAAAAGAATCAAAATCCTTAAATAAGTTGCTATGATTTAAGTAGTCCATCATCACCGAAAACGGGGTGGCGGCTTCGCAGTATGTCTACATCACACCTGGAACGACCTTGCAAAATGCCCGCCCGACTCCGGCCCGCGTGCCTTCCAACGTGAACCGCGTCCGCTTCACCATTGCCGGCGCATCCGCTGCAGGGCCGTGTACCTTGCAGTGCGTTCGCATGATCCGGCGTCTGCTTGCGGTTGGCGGCATGGCGGCAGCCGCAGTGGTGTTTTCGTGGCCGGCGGTGGCAGGCGGAAAAGCGCCGGTCAAGGGCAAGCCGACCGTCCTGGAAGCCGAGCGTTTCCTGCGCGATGCCGAAGTCAGGCTGGAAAAATCCGGCATCGAAGCACAGCGTGCCGAATGGGTCAGCGAAAATTTCATTACCGACGACACCGAAGCCATTACCTCGCAAGCAGGAGAGCGCAACCTGGCGCTGGCCGGCGAGATCGCGCTCCAGGCGCGCCGCTTCAATGGCCTGACGCTGCCGGCCGACAGCGCCCGCAAACTGAAGCTGCTGCAACTGACGCTGCTGCTGTCGAACCCGGAAGAGCGCGGGAATTACACCCGCCTGGCCGCCGCCATGACCGGCGCCTACGGCAAGGCAAAATACTGCCCGACCCCGGGCGACGCGGCCAGTTGCATGACCTTGAACGACATGGAAAAGATCCTGGCCGAAAGCCGCGATCCGGAAAAACTGAAGCAGGTCTGGCTCGGCTGGCATGCGCAGTCGCCCAGTTACCGTGCGCGCTACGGTGAGTACGTCGCCCTGTCGAACAAGGGCGCGCGCGAGATGGGTTTTGCCGACACCGGCGCGTTCTGGCGATCGCAATACGACATGCCACCCGAGGCATTCGCTGCTGAAATGGAACGGCTGTGGCAGCAGGTCAGGCCGCTGTATGAATCGTTGCACACCTACACCCGCAACAAGTTGCGCCAGACTTATGGTCCGACAGTGGTACCTGCCACCGGCCCGATTCCGGCACATTTGCTGGGCAACATGTGGTCCCAGACCTGGGACAACCTGTATCCGCTCCTCAAGCCATCTGATGCGACCAGCGACGACAGTCTTGATGCGGTCCTGAAGGCACGCAACGTCAGCGCGCCGGACATGGTGCGTTATGCGGAAAATTTTTACCGTTCGCTCGGCATGGAAAGCCTGCCTGCCACTTTTTACGAGCGGTCGTTGCTGGTCAAGCCGCGTGACCGGGAAGTAGTCTGCCACGCCTCGGCCTGGGATCTCGACACCCAGCGCGATGTCCGGATCAAGATGTGCATCACGCCGACGGCCGAAGATTTCACCACCATTCATCACGAGCTCGGCCATATTTATTACGACCTCGCCTACCGGCACAATGCGCCGCTGTTCAAGGCCGGCGCCAACGATGGTTTTCATGAAGCCATCGGCGACACCATCGCCCTGTCGATCACGCCGGACTATCTGCAGAAGATCGGCTTGATGACCACCCAGCCCGATCCGGCTGCCGACATCGGACCGCTCTTGAAACGTGCCCTGGAAAAGGTCGCCTTCCTGCCATTCGGCTACATGGTCGACCAGTGGCGCTGGCAGGTCTACAGCGGGGGCGCGACGCCGGAGACCTACGACGCGACCTGGTGGGCGCTGCGCGAAAAATACCAGGGCATTTCACGTCCGGTGCCGTCAGGCTCGGGCGGCTTCGACGCCGGTGCGAAATTCCATGTCGCCAGCGACACGCCGTATGCCCGCTACTTCCTGGCCGACTTGCTGCAGTTCCAGTTCCACCGGGCGTTGTGCCGGGAAGCCGGGTATCAAGGGCCGTTGAACCGCTGCTCGATCTACGGCAATCAGGCCGCCGGCGCGAAATTCCAGGCCATGCTGAAGCTCGGCGCAAGCAAGCCCTGGCCTGAAGCCCTGAAGGCCCTGACCGGCGAAGAACGCATCGACGGCAGCGCGATCCTGGAATATTTCGCGCCGCTGAAAATCTGGCTCGATGCCGAGAACCGGCGCCTGGCGCCGGCAGTCGCCGGTGATCCGAGCTCGAACCAGAAAACGCTTGCAGCAGGGCCGCATTGAGTTGCTGGCCGCCTCAACCTGATGTCGTCGGCAGCATTGGCGGAATTTAGGTCAGCAAGGTATTTCTAATTTAATAACAACCGAATGTATTTCTGGAGTACGGCTTCCCTCTGGTGATCTCGGAATCCATGAACGGCCCCATTGCGCACCGCCTGTCGTGCCGACCCAAGGCAAGTGCATCGCTCCGCGTTGCGATAGAACGCTCGAAAAGATGCTCGGCTTACATAAATTTACAATGTGCTGTCAACAGGTTGCGGACCTGGGCCGTTCATTGCAGGCAGGCACACTACTCTGCTCAACCTTCTGGAGAACCACATGAACAAAATGATCGCCCTGGCCGTTGCCACCCTGTTTGCCGGCGTTGCATTTGCCCAGGCACCTGCCGTTACCGCTACCACGACCACCACGACCACGACCCCAGTGACCAAAGCTGAGATCAAGGCCGACGCTAAGGTCACGAAAGTCGAAGCAAAAGCCAACGAGAAGGTTGTCAAGGCCGCTGCTGACGAAGTCAAGACCGATGTCAAGGCAGATGCAAAAGCAGCCAAGACCAAAGCCAAGGCGCACACCAAGGCCGTGAAAAAAGTCGCCGATGCCAAGAAAGATGTCGCCGACGCGCATGTCGACGCTGCAAAGAAGTAATTTGCTTGTTGCTTGCTGAAGGATCAAACAGCCGCGCTAGTCGCGGCTGTTTTTTTGGGCGGTGGCCTTGATTCCCTGTCGGAGGCGATGCGGTGAAACGCCTCTAGTGCGGCTTGTTCGACATGCGTGTGCTCAGGTAAAGAGAATACAGCGCGCAGAGACCGACGACGATGTAGACGATGCGCGACAGCGGCGTCATGTCGCCGAACAAAAACGACACCAGGTTGAAATTGAACAGGCCGATCAAGCCCCAGTTCAAGCCACCGATGGCCAGCAGCAGCATCGGAATCCATTCCGCCGCCTTCATTCGGTTTGCCGAAGAAACGTAATCGGCCGACGTGCCATGCGCGTTGCGACGATCGAAATTGCTGCGGCGTTCTGTCATGCCTGGACTCATTGTTGCCATGCTTTCTCTCCTTGTGAGGGGGTGAAATTCACCGGGTTGTACTAACGCAGACGTGTCAGTCCGAATTAGTGCCCCCTTTAGACAAGGAGTTCAACGATTTATGTTATTGGTGCGCTCAAATAAGCGTGTCAGGTCAATTACAGATCCAGCGTGACCGGCTTGCGCAGCATGCGTGTCAGAACGAAGTAATAGACGACACCAAGTCCCAGCCAGACCAGACCCATCAGCTTGGCGCGCTGATCCATTTCAACCAGCACATAACCGATCACCAGCAAACCGAGCACTGGTGAAACCAGGTGACGCAGCCAGTCACGGCTGCGGTGGCGGATCAGGTAGTGATTGATGACGCACAGGTGCAACATCATGAAACTGCACAAGGCGCCGAAGTTGACCAAGCGCGAGAGATCATCGAGGTTTTTCAGAAAATACAGGCCTGCCACCACCGAGATGACGCTGACCAGTACGGTGCTGACATAAGGTGTGCGATACCGTGGATGTACCTTGGCCAGCGCGCGCGGCAGTTTGCCATCACGCGCCATCGCAAACAAGATGCGGGCAACGGCTGCCTGCGCTGCCATCGCATTGGCGATGCCGGCCGACACCACCACTGAGATCAGGACAATGCGTTCGAGCCAGACGCCGCCGGCTGCGCGGGCGATTTCATAAAACGCCGTCTCCGGTGATGCGAACTGCCTTCCCTGAGCGAGATCGGCGGCGATCCAGGTCTGCAACAAGAACAATCCGCCCACCAGCAGCAGCGACAGCAGCGTGACCCGCCCGACTGCTTTCGGCCCGCCGATACTCTCTTCTGCCAGGGTCGAGATGCCATCGAAGCCAAGAAACGAGAGCACGGCGATCGACGTCGCACCGACCACGGTGCCGAGGCTGAAGACAGCCGGGTTGTAGAGCGGTTTCCAGGTCAGATGACCGGCGCCTTGTCCGCCATAGAGCATCACCAGCCCGACCACCACGAACACGCCGAGCACGATCAACTCGAAGCCGAGCAGATACAGGTTTGCCCGCGCGGTGAATTCAACACCCAGAAGATTGACGGCGCCATTGAAACCAATGAAGGCCAGCATCCAGATCCAGGCCGGCACCTCCGGCAGCATCGGACGCAATGCCACTGCGCTGACGATGTAGATCAATGCCGGTACCAGTATGTAGTCGAGCAGGATCAGCCAGCCGGAAAAAAATCCGGCCACCTCATGCAATCCGCGTTGCGCATACGTGTAGACCGAGCCGGCCACCGGAAACGCTTCCGACATTGCGGCGTAGCTCATGGCCGTGAAGAACATGCCGACCATGCCCACCAGATAGGCCAGCGGCACCATGCCTTTCGCCTCGTTGGAGACAAAACCGAAAATCGAGAACGGCGCAATCGGCACCATGAAGATCATGCCGTAGACCAGAAGATCGCGCGTGCTCAAGGAACGCTTGAGTTCTTCCTTGTAGCCGAACTGTTCGATGCTGGACATGCGGGCGTGCTCCTGCTGGAAGTGATGAACTGGAAGGACGCGAAAAACCGGATTGGAATGTTTGGCAACACCTGCTGCACCCACGCCCGCTCACGCTGGACACGAACTGGACATGAACTGCAACGAACTATCAACAAAAAATGCTTTTGGAGAACTATAAGGCAAACCGCGCCGGCAAGACAGCCGGGCCGCAATATTGCGTGCTGTGGATGACCGTTTCCGGCACCGGGATGTCCATTACAGAAGAAAAGGGATGAGGGGAACTCGGTTGGGCCGATTTCGATCGAAAGTTTCTCGCACAAGCGTGTTACGGGCAGTTGAAATGCGGGCTATCCCATATGTCCCGGCGGATTTCAATTGCCTGGGCAATGCACCGCCAGTACACTGCCATCAGAAAATTTGTACAAATAACAATATTTGGGAGCTTGAATGAAAGCAATGATCCTTGCCGCAGGAAAAGGCACCCGGGTACAGCCGCTGACCTATGAACTCCCCAAGCCGATGATTCCGATCCTGGGCAAGCCGGTCATGGAATATCTGGTCGAGCATCTGGTCAAACACGGCGTGCACGAGATCATGGTCAACGTCAGTTACCTGCACCAGAAGATCGAAGAATATTTCGGGGACGGTCACCGGTTTGGCGCCCAGATCGGTTACTCCTTCGAAGGCTACATGACCGACGATGGCGAACTGCATCCCGAGCCGATCGGTTCGGCCGGCGGCATGAAGAAGATCCATGAATTCGGCGGATTTTTCGATGAGACCACGTTGGTCATCTGCGGCGACGCCATCATCGATCTCGACCTGCAGGCCGCGTTGGCCGAGCACCGCGCCAAGGGTGCTGCCGCCAGCATCGTCACCAGGCAAGTACCGCGTGAAAAATCCTCCGAATACGGCATGGTGGTCACAGACGCCGATGGCCGCGTTCGCTCTTTTCAGGAAAAACCGCGGCCAGAGGAAGCGCTGTCAACGCTGGCCAGCACCGGCATCTATTTGCTCGAGCCCGAAATCCTGGACCTGATTCCCGCCGGGAGTGTATTCGACATCGGCTCCCAGCTGTTTCCGTTGCTGATTGAAAAAGGCGTGCCCTTTTATGCCCAGAACCGGGAGTTCGAATGGATCGACATCGGTAACGTCAAGGATTTCTGGGCCGTCTCGCAGGCAGTGCTGAGCGGTGAAGTGGCCAACATGGTCATGCCAGGCACCGAAATTCGGCCCGGCATCTGGGCTGGCCTGAACGTACGCATCGAGTGGGATGGTACCCACATCACCGGCCCGGTCTATCTCGGCTCCGGCACCCGGGTCGAAGCCGGCGCCACGATCATCGGCCCGACCTGGGTCGGGCACGGCAGCCATATCTGCAGCGACGCCGAAATCGCCCGATCGATTCTGTTCGAATACACCCGCATCACACCCGGCACCCAGATGCAGGAAATGGTGGTCTGCAAGGATTATTGCGTCAACCGCAACGGCGAGATGATGCACCTCTCCGAAAGCCCGAATGCAATGTGGAGCGATTCGCGCGACAGACGCACGGCCACGCGTGGATTACTGCAACCAGCGAATCTGACCTGATTCGACGCAGACCCGGCGTGCAGTCAGTTGCCGGCAGACGTGCTTGAAGCGATATGCTGGGTAGCTGGCGCGCCCTGCCAGGGCGTGCCGGTAAGTCCAGTGCTGTTGCACTAACCTGCCATGCCCAGCGCCACGCGCGCCGCAGCCAGATCCCATGCCGCGCATCCGACGCTTTTGAAGAGGATCGGCACTTCCATGGTTTCACCAGCCAGTCGTACCGATGCCCCCACCAGTCCAGCTGCCGTGAGCCGGGCAGGCCGTGGAGTTGCCTTGCCCAATACGGCATGCAATGGAATGACGGTCTCCCAATCGACCGCGGCAAGAAGCAGATCACCTGCCTCATGCGCCGCGCCCGCCGGATCATCGACCACGATCCGGCTCGCCCGAACCGTCGCCGCATCGATCTCCGCTGCTTGCGCCTGGAAGGCGCCAACCGCGATCAGCAACCGGCCGGCCCGCGCTGTTTCCCGATACACCGGCACGCGGCTGGTAGTACAGGTAATGACGACATCGACATCGTGCGAAATTGCAGCGACCGAGCCTTCCTCACCTGGCGTATCGGGCCAGACGGCAAGGGCAAGACCACATTGTGCATGCGCGGCAGCGAGCCGCATGGCAGCAGCGGCCGTACGGCCCTTGATCATCACGCGTAGTCCCGGATACACCTCGGCCAGCGCATCGATGTGATGCGATGCCTGGGCACCGGCGCCGATCAACAGCACGTGGCGTGGCGCCCGAGGCAGCAGCAGGCGCATCGCAAGCAGCGAGACAGCTGCCGTTCGGCGGCCGGTCACGGTCGGGCCATCCAGCAACAGGCGTGGCGTGCCGGTCGCGCTGTCAAATACGGTGAGGTGACCTTGTATCACTGGCAAGGTACGCTCCACGTTGCCGGGCATGACGCTGATCAGCTTGTGCACGCTGATATCTGCAGAAACGGCTGGCATCGAGAGCAAGAGGCCTGCATCGGCACCAATTTTTGGTCCCAACGGTACCACCAGTCGTTCCGGACAAACGATGTCGCCGTTGGCAAACGCAATGGCGGCCTCTGCCACGGCATCGATCAACGCTGCCATCGGAAGCGATCGACGGGTTTGGTCGGCATCGAAGATCTGCATCAGGTTTTCAGGTCAGATGTCATTCAGTTGAAATTCGGGTAGGGTTGGTGTCGGTGCAGCCATCGAAATCATAGCGCCTCGCGCTGCACCACCAGGGCCGCCGATGCAGTTTCTTTTTGCCCTGGCAACGGGCCGACTCATGTGGCCGACCTACAGACCTGTTCATGCCATGCCATTTACCCCGCCTGCTGCCCTTTCCTCACACCGCCTGACGCTGCGCCTGGTAGAGGAATGCGACCTTGCCGACCTGCTGACGATCAACGGCGACGATGCGGTCACACGTTACCTGCCCTATTCTTCTTGGAAGAACCTGGAAGACGGCCGCGCATGGCTGCGGCGCATGCAGACGCTGATGGCACAAGGCGACACCCTGCAGTTCGTCATCGTCGAACGGGCGAGCCGGCGCGTGATTGGCAGCTGTCTGCTGTTTCGGCTCGATGCTGGCAGCAGTCGTGCCGAGATCGGGTATGTGATGGGGCATGCCTGCTGGCGTCAGGGGTTCTGTGCCGAAGCACTGCGGCTACTGGTGGCGCATGCCTTCGATGAGATGCCTGCTGGCCAAGGATTGCGCCGGCTCGAGGCGCAGGTCGACGCGGACAACACGGCCTCGAATGCGCTGCTCGCCAAGATCGGTTTCCATCGGGAAGGCATCTTGCGCGAGCGCTGGATCAGTCATGGCCAGCCCGTCGACACCATGTTTCATGGGCTGTTGCAGCGTGAGTGGCAGCCTCGATGACGCCTTACCAGGCCAGCGGATTGCGACTGTGCGCGACCTCGTTGCCCGCATATCCACCCAGCAGGACGCCCGCCACGGTCGCTGCCTTGCGGCCATTGCCGCCACCGACCTGATTCCCCAGCAAACCGCCGACCACGGCGCCCACGCCGGTCCCGACCGGATGCATGTCGCTTACATAGTCGCGCACCGGATGCGCCGGGGCAGCATATGACGAAGCACGGGAAGGCGAATAGGATTGCTGGACTGCCGACGCTGGAGATTGGTATGTATTGTGGACCACATGCTGCACTACGCGACGCTCGACCGGACGGCACTGGACCACGGTCGCAGCCGGCGCAAGGACGACGTTGCCAACCGGCTGCACGACCTCCAACA
>JAYTLK010000239.1:0-13348 GCA_043729515.1 Herminiimonas sp. | reverse complement strand
TCACCACGCGCGAACGCGCTGGCAAAACAAGTATAGAAGATTTATAAGGCCTGGAAAACCGAGAAAACGTTGAAGTCCCATGCCAGGCATGAAGAAGATGTCCCGGCGCGGCGACCTGCAGGAAAAAATGGACTGCGTCGAACGATACGCTTTTGCTCGGCGGACGGTCAGGCCCTCCCCGCATAGTGCAACGGCCTTGTCATTACGCAGTCATAAGAAATCCTTAATCTCCCGTTCGTTGGCAAATTGATTTGAAAAATTGATCTGCTGAAATACCCACGACCATCGGAGAAACCAGGCATGACGTCCCATTGCATTCCCTCGTTCATCGCTTTCGCCATTGCAGTGCTGAGCTTGTCTGCCTGTGGCGGTGGCGGCAATGACCATCCCGCACCGGATACGGCGCTGTTCGCCGCCAGATACAACACCGCCCTGACCGCCGCCGGCACCACTGCCGGTCTGACATCGCCGACGGTCGTCGACGTCTTTGACGAAAAATATCTCGACAACGGGTCAAGCAGGGCAGATCTGATGGCAACCTTGGCCGCCAATTCCCAGGCTGCTGCCACCAGCGCCGACCTTTCCCTGTTTCCGACCGGCGAGCTCACCAACGCTACCTTGAGTGCCTGCGTGGACAATGTCTGCACGCTCAACGCAACGTTGACCAATACCGACGTCGACACCACAACGACCGACTTCACGACCAAGGTCAAGATCCTCGGCAGCGTCGTCTATCTCTACGGCGATCAATCGGCAACCGCCGCGATCTGACTCTCCTGCAGCAAACTCGAAGGGTAATTAGCGATGATCAAACATTTCAACAGTCGTCCAGCCACGCTGGCGGTGTCGTCTTTGGCCAGCCTGCTTTCAGTGCTTGCCATGCCACCGGCCAATGCCGCCGACAAGGCAAACACGAAAGCGGCCGGCACCTACGTGACAGGCGACTTTCATAATCACACGACTTGCACCGACGGCTCGCTGTCGATGAAAAAGCTGATCGACAAGGCGGCCAATACCTTCAATCTGGATTGGTTCGTGCAGGCCGACCACGGCGGCAGCAGTGCGCGCAACTGCACGCTGGCCGAAGACCCGTTCGAGCCGGTGCCGGCTGGCCTGGGCTTGCCCGCTAGCCCGACCGGCCCGTATCCGCCGGCCACTTACCCGAGCGCTGGCCAGCCAGCCTCCACTGCCAAGGGTCCGAACCAGACCTGGGAGGCGACGCTGCCGGGCGGACGCGCCGCCATCAAGGGCGATGGCACCGCCACGCCGAAGGCAATGTGGCGCTGGCAGGAGATCAAGGAGTTCCAGTACAAGGTGGCAGAAGACGAGAGCCGCGCCCGCAAGAAGCCGATCTGGATCGGCGTGGAGCAAAATGCACCGGGTCACGAGCATGTCTCGACGACCGTCCTGAAGGGCCAGTTGCCATGGCCGCAGGCCGGCATTGCAGGCGACGCCACCCTGCAGGCGCAATATGAATACTGCTTCGACAACAGCGACACCGACACCAGCCGCGGCGCCGAGAATCAGTTCGACTGCACCGTTGCCGGCAGCAGCAACAACGGGCAACTCGACAGCGTCGCACGCAAGATCAGGGGTACCAACGCGGCTGCCACAGCAAACCTGGGCCATTTGAAAACCATCGAAGGCATCAAATGGATGAATGAAAAAGCACCGACCACCAGCTACTTCATTCCGGCCCACCTGGAACGCGCAGGTCCCTATGACCCGATCCGCAACCGCGGCTTCAACATCGAGCATCTGCGCAACTTCAACAACGCAGCGCCGAATGTTGCCTTCGGTTTTGAATCGATGCCGGGTCACCAGGCTTCCTCGACCCGCGGCGAGTATTCGCCGGCCCGCGGCTCACCGCCGGTCGATTCCGTCGGCGTCGGCACCTATGGCGGCTCCGGTATTTATGCAGCCAAGATCGGCGGCGTCTGGGATGCCTTGCTCGGCGAAGGACGCAACTGGTGGTTCTTTGCCAGCTCGGACTTTCATAATCGCGGCCAGTTCGGTCCCGACCAGCGGGAAAGCAGCCAGGATTTTTTTCCGGGTGAATACCAGAAGGACCACGTCATGGTGCGCCGAGGCGCCAAGGACCTGTCGGCCGAAGGCATCATCGACGGTCTGCGCTCGGGCAACAGCTTTGCCGCCACCGGCGACCTGATCGATCGCCTCACCTTCGTCGCCTGTGCAGTCAATCCGGCGCTGCCACGCGCAGCTTTCAAGGCATTGATCGAAAAAGCCGCCATCAATGCGCTTGGCAAGAACGGCGAAGTGCGCATCAACGGGTGCGCCACCATGGGCGAAAAACTGATCGTGGCGCCGGGCGCCGATGTGGTGGTGGCGATCGCCGTGCGGGATCCGCAAGGCACCAACAATTCGCCCTATGCATTTGCCAATCCGTCGCTCAAGCAGATCGGTTTGACCCAGCCGTTGAATGCGCCGGTGCTTGACCACATCGACCTGATCGGCGGCAACGTCACCGGATATGCCAGCCCGACCGATCTGTCGCGCTATGCCGGTCTGGAGGGATCGCCGGCCGCCGTCAATGCATCGACGGGCATCAAGAAGGTGTTCAACACGACCAACTGGACGGCTGCCGCAGAGGGCATGCGGACGATGAGCTTTCGCATTCCGGCGGTCAAGGCGTCGCAATATTTCCGCCTGCGCGGCACCAACCTGCCAGCATCGACGCCGTTCGAGACCGACGCCAACGGCAATCCGATCAACGACTACGAGGTCGCCCCGTTCGACCAGACCGTCGCCGGCCGGATTGCCTGTACCGATTCGGCTTGCCCGCCGCATCTGCGCACGGTCGGTGGCATCAAGTATGCGAGCTACGATGTCGCAGCCTGGTCGGACCTTTGGTTCTACAGCAATCCGATCTACATCGAGGTCACCAACTCGGTCAAGGTCGCCGGGTTGAAGTAAGAGCGTAGGGGGAGCGCAGGAAGTGCGTAGGAAGAGCGTGATTCAGGACATTCGCATCGCCCTGCCAGCATTCGGATGGCGACGTCTTGACCCGACCCTGGCGTTGGCAGGCGGACTGATGTTCGCCTCCGGCGCTGCCGCATTGGTCTGGCAGATGGTCTGGACGGCACGCCTGGGCGTGGTGCTTGGCCATGAAATCATCGCCGTGCTGGCAGTGATGGCGGCGTTCTTCGGTGGTCTGGCAGCGGGCGCCTTGCTGTTTGCGCACACACTGGAGCGCAGCCGGCATCCGGCGAGATGGTATGCGTTGCTCGAAGCGATGATCGGCTTGTGGGCATTGCTGGTGTCGATGGCGCCGCCGGCCGGGCTGGCAGTGCTGTCGCGATGGATCGGCGCCGAGCCGTCCGCCGGCTGGCACTGGAGCGTGGCGTTCGCCGTTCCCTTCATCGCCTTGCTGCCGGCTACGATGGCCATGGGCGCCACCTTGCCGGCAATCGCACGCGTGCCGGGTGACGGACCCGGTCGGCATCTCGGCATGTTGTATGCGGTCAATACCGCTGGCGCGATCATCGGGCTATTGCTGGCCGTGTTTCATTTCATTCCACAGGTCGGATTGTTTCGCACCAGCTTGCTGTTTGCCGGCGTCAATCTGGCCTGTGCAGTCATTGCATGGTGGGTCTGGGGGCAGCAGGCAGGCGTGCGCGGGTCAGCGGCAAGCCAGGCCACGCAAGCCGGCCTGACCACGCGCGCGTTCCCGTTGACCGACGACGCCGTGATACTCGGTGCGCGGTTGTTCGGCAGTGGCTTGCTCGGTATCGGCTACGAGGTTCTGGCAATCCGGGTTTTGGCGCAGGTCACTGAAAACACGGTCTATACCTACGCCCTGCTGCTCGCCGATTTTTTGGCTGGCACCACGATCGGCGCGGCGCTGTCGGCGCGGGTGATGCGCACCGCGAAGACACCGTCCCGCCGCAATGATCGCGCGATCCTGCTGCTCGCGGGCGCTCTGCTGCTGGGTGGATCGAGCCTCTGGTGGGCCGACCGCATCGTGGCGCTGCCGGCGCGCTGGTGCGGACCCGGACTGGCCACAGCCCTGGCCGGCGAACTGGCGGCCGGCGCCCTGGCCATGCTTCTGCCGGCAATCGCCATGGGCATCTGGCTGACGAGCCTGTGCAAGGAGGCATCCCGAATCCGGATGCCGCTCGGTCTCGCCTTCGGCATCAACACGCTGGGCTGCGCCGTGGCGCCCTTGTCGATCGGCCTGTTGCTGCTGCCGCAGGTAGGTGCGCGCGCAGTCCTGCTCATGCTGCTGGCAGGATATCTGACGATGCGCACTGCTCGCAGCTGGAAGCAACCGTCGGGGTGGGGTGCAGTTGCCGCCGGCGTCGCCGTCGCATTGCTCGCCGGACCGCTGCGCTTCGTCGACATTCCGGAAGGCGGCGCGCTGCTCAGCTACCGGGAGGGCGTGATGGCGGCCGTCAGCGTGGTCGAAGATGCGCAAGGTGTCGCCCGTCTGCACATCAACAACCGGGTTCAGGAAGGCAGCAGCGCCGGTGGCGTGGTCGAAACCCGGCTGGCGCAATTGCCGTTGCTGCTGCATGCCGGCCCGCACACCATGCTTTTGATGGGCTATGGCACCGGCTACACGGCAAACGCCGCAGCGCTGGACCCGGCAGTCAGCGTGACGGCGGTCGAACTGCTTCCCGAAATCATCGACGTGGCTGGCATCTTCGCCAAAAAATCCAATGCGCCTCTTGCCGTGCGGCCGCCCGCGACGGTTGCCGCCGACGCCCGGCGCTTCATGCAGGCCACGCAGCAAGGCTACGACGTGATCGTGTCCGACCTGTTTCATCCGGCGCGAAATGGCGCCGGCAGCCTGTACAGCGTCGAACATTTTGCGGCGACCCGGGCGAAGCTGCAGCCGGGCGGCGTGTTTTGCCAATGGTTGGCCCTGCACCAGATGGATACGGAGACCTTGCGCAGCATTGTCGCGGCTTACCTGCAGGTCTATCCGGAGGCGATCGCTGTTCTGGCCAACAACAGTCTCGACACGCCGGTGCTGGGGCTGATCGCCAGGCCGGATGCGCCGCGCTGGAACATCGATGCCGTGCGCCGCCGTCTGGAACAGGCACCGCCCGCCGTGATGGCGGCCCTGCGACGGGCTAGGGTCGACGACGTGCATGCGGTCCTGGGCAGCGTCGTCGCCGGCCCGGCGGCATTGCGCGCCTTCGCCGATGCTGCACCGGTCAATACCGATGACCGCCCGCTGGTGACGCATCGTGCGCCCTGGACCAGCTATGCCAGCGATGAGCCGCCGCGCGCGCGTCTTGCCGGCCTGATGCACTCCGTGACGCCACGCTTGCAGGAGATCGTGGACGATCCTCGCGGCACGGGCGCCGCGCGCCTGCAGGCATACTGGCAAGCGCGTGCGCAGTACATCGACACCGGGCTGCGCCTGCAGCCGGATCCCGATCCACGGGTCATGCTCGAACGCTTGCAGGCGCCGTTGTTGCGCATTTTGCACGCCAGTCCGGATTTTCATCCTGCATCCGATCCGCTGATCGCCCTGGCCAGCGCGGTGCGCCTGCGCGACCCTGGCTTGGCCGAACAGGTCGATGCCGCAGTGCGCCAGATCCTCGTTTCTCAACCGCTCCTCGACACTCCTCATTGACATGGTCCATACAAACTTCGATACGGCAACTTCCTCGGCACCCAGCGTGGCGCCCACCTGGCCACGGCGCATCCTGCGCGAGCCGCTGGCGCATTTTCTGGTGATCGGCGCACTGATCTTCGGCGCCGACCAAGTCATCGTGGCGGTGCGCGGCACGCCGCAAGACATCGTGGTGTCGAAGGAGGCGTATCAGGAAGCGCGCCAGGCCTTCGTCGCCGGGATGAAACGGGAACCGACGCCGGCCGAACTGAAGGTGCTGACCGCCCGTTGGGTCGACAATGAAGTGCTGTATCGGGAAGGGTTGGCGCTGGGCCTGGACCAGGGCGACCAGGCCATGCGCGAGCGGGTGATCTTCAAGGCGCTCAGCCTGGCGCAGGCAGGCCTCGTGCTGCCGAAGATCGACGAAGCGGGCCTCAGGGCCTGGTTCGACTCCCGGCGCGAGCGCTACGACGTGCCGGCCCGCTATGATTTCGAGGAGGCGGTGGTCAATGCAACCGGCGCCGCGCCGGACACACTGCAAAAATTCGCCCTCGCGCTCAACGATGGCCAGACGCCTGACGCAAACGGCAGCCTGCGCATCTTTAAGAACCGGCCGCGGCAGAACCTCGACGTGAGCTATGGCGGCGATTTCGCCAATGCCCTGACCAGGAGCCAGGTCGGACTGTGGAGTGTGGTGCAGACCAGGGACGGGCCGCGGGTGGTGCGTCTGGTCGCAACCACACCGGGCCAGTCGATCCGCTTCGAGGACATCAAGGAAAGCGTCTATCGCGACTGGAAGGAATACACCAGTACCGAACTGACCAAGAACGCGATCCGTGACATCGCCAGAAAATACCGCATCCGGGATGAAGGAAAGGTGTCGTGATGCAGGCTCTGCCGCTCCACGCGTCGTCGTTGCGTAGTGCGTTGCTGCGCTGGTGGCGCCGACTTGGCCTGGTGATGCTCTTGTTCGCTCTGCAAGGCGCCGCAGTCGCACATGAAATGACGATGGCCGACCTGTCGGTACGGGAAACGGGGCAAGGCGAGTTTGTCTGGTCGTGGGGCGTGCCAGGCAAAAACACGCCGGTGTCGCAGGATCTGACGCCGGTCTGGCCTGCCGGCTGTACCGGAGACGCCCAGACGGTGCATTGCGGCGGCAAGGGCATGGCCGGCATGTTGGCCGTCGAGGGCATCGGCAACCATTATTCGGCCGTGATCGTGCGCATTGCCTGGCGCGGCGAACAGCACAGCACCCACACCCTGAGCAAGAACGTGCCCGGCGTGCGGCTCTTCGGCGCGGCCCACGATGACCGCCACTGGCTGGACGTGGCGCAGACCTACGGCTTTCTCGGCATCGAACATATCCTCAGCGGCATCGATCATTTGTTCTTCGTGCTGAGCCTGTTGCTGCTGGTCGGTTTTCGCAAGCGGCTGCTGCTGACCGTGACTTCCTTCACCCTGGCACACAGCCTGACCCTGGCGGCCAGCGCACTGGGCACCTTGAGCCTGCGGCCGCCGCCGGTCGAAGCCGTGATCGCCCTGTCGATCATGCTGGTCAGCGCCGAAGCCTTGAACACCAGGGAGACCCTGACCCGGCGCTGGCCGGCCATCGTGGCGTTCATCTTCGGGCTGGTGCATGGGTTGGGTTTTGCGGGTGCGTTGAAGGATATCGGTTTGCCGGCACAGCATGTCGATGTTGCATTGGTGAGTTTCAATCTCGGCGTGGAAAGCGGCCAGTTGATGGTGATCGGTCTGGCATGGGCACTGTATCGGGCCGTGCGGTCACAACCCTGGGCCGACGGCGCACGCCGGGTCGTCCTGTACGGAATCGGCAGCCTGTCGGTTTTCTGGACGCTGTCGCGCCTGGCGACAATCGTCGGCTGATGCACCATGGGTGACATATTCGAGCTGTTTCCAACACCGGTAATGCGGGTGCCGGGGTTTCTCGCCGCTGATGCCGCGCAATCGCTGGCGCAGCGCCTGGCACGCGCCGCCTTGCTGGACAACGACCGCTGCGCGCAGCTCTCGCACACCCGGATCCTGGGGCCGGGCGATGATGCCGAGCTCGATGCGACGGTCGATCGGCTCGGCGCGCATTTGCAGGCCTTCGGTCGCCTGCTGTTCGGCCAGACCCAGCGCTGGCTGGTCAAGGAGATCTGGGTCAACGTGCTGCAGCCGGGCGGGCGCCAGGCGCTGCACAATCACGCAAACTGCTTTGCCTCCGGCGTGCTGTATCTGACGCCGACCGACCCTTCGGCCAGTACCGTGTTCAGCCGATCGCTCGGCGGCAGCGAGTTCGTGTTTCGCAACACGCATGCCGGCACCGAATCCGGGCCGTTCAATGCAGACAAGTGGGCCGCGCCCCAAGCCCGGGCCGGCGATCTGCTGCTGTTTCCCAGTTATCTGCTGCATGAAGTACCGGTCAATGCAGGAGGCGAGCGGATCACGCTGGCCTTCAATGCAATACCGGACCGCCTCGATGCGTGGGGTTATGCCACGTCTTTCCAACCGTGAAGAGCAATTGTCAATGATCTCCCCACTCTGGCTACATGCGAAGGCGGCGTTAAAGCGCGCCACGTTCGCCACGTTCGCCGCATTCGCCACGACCATCCTGCTGATGCTGCCTGCTACAGCAAATGCGCATGAATATTACGCGGACGGCTTCATGATCATTCATCCCTGGGCCCGGCCGACGGCGCCGGGGGTGGTTGACACACCGGTCTACTTTCATCTGCAGGAAGTGACCAAGGGCGATCGGCTGATCCGCGCCTACACCCCACTGGCCGAGCGGGTCGAGTTTCGGGCCGGGGAAGATGTGAACGCACCGGCACTGCCGGAGATTGCGTTCCAGCCGGGAGACACGGCCGCCTTCACCGAGGGCAGACCGCATGTGCTGTTGCGGGGATTGAAAAAGCCGTTCCAGGAAGGCCGCAGTTACATGCTGATGCTGGAGTTCGAAAAAGCGGGTCAGATCGTGACCGTGGTGTCGATCGGTGACGATTGAATGGACCTTGCGACGGTGGGATGCCTCTGGCCTGTGGTGAATGTGATGGCCGCCCTTCATTGCATGGAAATCAGTTCGCAGGGATTCCCGAAAATGCTGGCAATACTTGCCGGGTGAACCACACCCCGGGTGCATTTCCCTGAATTACCTCAAGCCAAGCCAACCCCGCACCCGTTGCCATAACCCGGGTCGGATCTCGGCAATGCTTGCACCCTTGTTCACCGCCATCGGCCGCCGCGCGTCCGGCAAGGCTGTTGCGCCATCCGCAAAGCCCGGGCCGGCGTCGGACTGACGGCGCTCCGCCTTGCCATCTCGCCCGTGCAGGAGAGCGCGAACAAGGAGAAAGAACTGTTCTTCCATTTGCACGAACGACGATCCTCGAGCCAGGCGGCCGCGGGCAATGGTGTCAAGCACGATGCGAATCACCTGTTCCGCACTGGCGGCCCGGCCCGGCCTGCCGGCTTGTACCAGACGTCGGCGCGCTGCCAGGAAGCTCATCAGCGTGCCGGTACGGCCAACGCCGGCCAGACAGTGCAGCAGGATCGGCCGGTGCGGGTCCGTGCTCAGCACTTCGATCGTGTCCGCCAGTGCAATCAGGTCTGTCACCGTGATCACGCCATGATCCGGCCACCCGGGAAAGCGCAGCCGTTGCAGCCGCAATACCTGTGCACCATCGTCGATCGACAGTTGCTGGCGGACCGCTTTCAAATCATGCAGCCGCATGCGGGCGGTGCAGCACACCAGTCGCTGACGCCCGCGGGCCGCCACACAGGCGCCTTGCTGCTCCGGCGCATAGGTTGCATGATTTTCGCGCTCCTGATATCGCGTCAGGTCCACGATCAGGCCTACCCGCTCGTCAAGCAACAACTGGTGCCATCCGGCGATCTCGCCCTGCACCGGCTTTTGCGCCGCGATCAACTGCAGACCGCAATCGAGCGCCACCCGGTTCGCATGAAGGTAACGCGTACCGCCGTATTCTGCCGAGCGCACCACATCGACCAGCGCCGTCGCCTTGGGTGGCAGGATGTCAAAGAACCGTGGCAGCAGCACATCGCCAGCGTCGCCTGCCGCCATCGTCAGGTCGGACGGCGCGAAGCCGTGGCGGCTCTCGATGACCGGCCAGGCGGTCGCTGCGACACGGGTATTGCCCTCCAATGCAATCCAGAGCGCGCGCAGCAGGGCGTCCGAAACCGGTTGCTCCTCGACAGCCAGGGCGCGGACCTGCGCATCGACCTCGTCGGGCAGGTTTGTCAACGCACGGACGGCCTGCACATGCGCGGCGGCAGCCAGATCTTCCGCACCGATGGGGTTGCGCCGCGTTTGCACGGCGCCTGCGCTGACTGGCATCGGGACACCGGTCGAGCCGGCCTCGGAAAACGCTGGAGACAGGGATGGCGTTGAAACGACGGGCGAGATGATTGCCGGAGGTAAGGCCAATGACGTTGCCGATGCGGCTACCGATGACGCCTGCTTTCGCGCGAGAAATTTATCGATCCACAGGACATCGGGTGATGCCGCTGCTTTGCCGGATGGACCGGCCACCGGGGCCGGCGACGCAGGCACAGCTTGGGAAGGGTTCGTTTCATCGCGGCCAGCCGTCTCCCCGGCAGAATGCCCGTTCGGATCTGCGTCGATACCTTTGATGCTGGAGATCACGATAAGTCTGCTTGGTGGGTGTATTGCAATGCGCGTGTTGTCCGACGGATGCTTTTTTGTGTCTTTGCGTTGACTGCGGCGTCACGGCAATGTTTATCCAACAGGTACGATGTTGCGCAGGCAGGAAAGTTCGCCTTACCGTAATACTTCATCGATGGCGTCGCACTCTGCTCACAGATGCGCAGCGCTGCCGGGACCGGCGATTTTATTTGTCTAACCCTCTGATGTTCGCAAATATTGCTCGCCCGCACAGTGCGCTGTCCCGCATTGCGTTGCTATCGACCATGAATTGTTGGTAGCGAGAATGGCTTTGCAGGGCTGCATCGATTGTCCCGTGCCCAGTTTTTCCGGGAAGGAAAATGCGACTCTGACCCCAATTTTCAGTTGAAGAGGGCGGAGAGGCTGTCACCGGCGGTGGGGTCGATGATGCGGGTCGGCAGGTCGTTTTGCGCGATGAGGAAGTCGCGGTTCTCGCGTGGCTGGATGCGTTCGAACAGATAGACGATCAGGTCCATTGGCAGCAGGGCCAGGCGGGTCGTGGTGAAGGTGGCGCGGTCGAGCAGGCGCAGGTAGCGCGGCTTGCGGGTCAGGGGCGTGGCCTGGACGTCGTACCTGCGGTAGATGCGCCCGGCACGGGTGTCCGGCAGTCGGGAATAGACATACAGATTGGTGCTGCGGTAACCGGCCGGGGTGATTTCGAAATCGGCTTCCGGGTCGCTGACACGGATCCGGGTGACGCGGCTGCGGTCACTCAAATCCTTGTCGACGTTGATCTCGGCGGTTGGTGCCGGGTAAGCGACCAGAGCGCTGGCCAGACACAGGATCGCCGCGCGCTCGTCGGACAGGCTTCCATTGGCTTCGCTCCAGGATTGCATGTCTTCCTGCCAGCGCCGGGTTTCGCGCCATACTTCACCGGTCAGGAACTGGACCAGGGCCTGCTTGCCGTCGACCAGGTCATCCTGCACCACCTGCATGCCGACGCCACCGTCGCGGCGCAGCGTCACCACGAAATCGGTCGCATCGACCACCGAGCCGGAGACGTTGCATACCCCGTAGCACAAGCGCACCGCAAGCGCATCCGCCGACCAGGCCAGATGCTGCACCTGCGCCAGGCGCGGTATCTGGAAATCGTGATGAAAAATCATCAGTGCGCACAATCCGGGCACCGCCCAGGCGCGCTCACGTGCAATGGATTCTTGTAAGATCATGGTGCGACCATGATGCCATTTAGTTGCGCTAAAGCAAGTCAAATAGGCTAAATTTTAATTGCTGTCGTGTATCGGCACATCAGGGTTGGTACGTCCGAATTTCATGCTTCTCGCTGACCCCGTGACATGAATGAGCCCTGCGTGAGTGGGTCGAGCATCTGCTGATGCCACGCCACGCATGACCGCCTGATTGCGCCGGTCACGCGGCCACCTCAGCTGATCCGCGCCAAGCCGTCCCGTGCGGTGCTGCCTTGTCCCGAGCCGGGCTGACTGGCAAAGCAGACGCGGTTGCGCCCCTCGGTTTTGGCCTGATACAACGCCAGGTCGGCTTGCTTGACGAATCCGACCGGATCGATTCCCTGCTCGCCCGGACTGGCCACGACTGCGCCGATGCTGATCGTGACCCGCCCAGCCGGGTCGGCCGCATGCGGAATTTCCAGATCCATGATGGCGGTGCGGATGCGTTCGGCGGCAGTGGCCGCGCCATGCGCATCGGTGGCTGGCAGCAGGACCGCAAACTCCTCGCCACCGTAGCGGGTGGCGGTGTCGGCCGGACGCAGGCAGGCGCCTTCGATGGCATGCGCGATGCGCACCAGGCAGGCATCTCCTTCCGGATGTCCGTAGAGATCGTTGAAACGCTTGAAGTGATCGACATCGATCAACAGAACGGTCAGCGGCTCGGCTGAGCGGCGGGCGCGCTCGTGTTCCAGCAACAGCACCGTATCGAACTTGCGGCGGTTGCCGATGCCGGTCAGGCTGTCCTGCAGCGACAAGGTTTCCAGCGCCCGGTTCGCCACCTCCAGCGCATCCCGGGCGCGTGTCAGTTCGGCTTCCGCCTTTTCTCGTGATGCGATCTGGCGCACCAGGCCGATGCCGACTCCTGCCAGCAGCACCAGCAGGACGGCCAGCGCCGCCGCCGAGCGCCAGGTTGCGTCGCGCCAGCTGGCGAGGACATCTTTTCTGGCCAGCGCAGTCGCCACCACCAGTGGATAGTGCGCTACCGGCCGGTAGCTGTAGAGCCGTTCGATACCATCGATCTTCGAGATCAGCATGCGGGTGCCGGGGCCGACACTGCGCAGCTGCGTGAACACCGGGCCGGCGGCGATCGACCTGCCGATGACCCGTTCATCGAATGGACGCCGGGTCAGCATGGTCCCGTTTGCCATTGCCAGCAGGATCGTTCCTTCAGGCCCCACGTCGAAGGTGTCATAGAACTGTTCGAAATAATCCATTTCGATGGCTGTCACGATCACGCCCATGAAACTGCCGTCGGCCGCATTCATGCGGCGCGACACCGGAATGATCCACCGGCCGTTCGCCCGGCTGCGCACCGGCGGGCCGATATGCGCGCCGCGATCCGGATGCGTGCGATGGAACTGCAGATACTCGCGATCGGCATCGCTGACCGCTGGCGGCAGCCGATTCAAGGAAGTAGCGATCCAGTTGCCGCCGCCGTTAACGACCAGGATCGCGTTCAAGAAATTCAATTGCGCGAACTGCGCCTGCAACAGGGGGCGCAGGGTGGCCAGGGCGCCGGCCTCCACGCCGTCACGCTCGACCCGTTCCACCAGTGCGAGCAACACCGCGTCGGCTGCGCGAATCGTGTCGTCGGCATGTTGGGCGATCGACTGCGTCATGTTGTTGGTGGCCACCGCCGCCTCGGCAAGCTGCACGTCGTAGGCTTTCTTGATGCTCCAAGCTTCCATCCCGACCAACGACAGGCAGACCAGGATCAGGAAGCCGACTGCCCGAAGGTAGGCGGAGGTGGCGCGCAGGGAATTCACGGGTGCGGGTTTCCGTTGACGTCATGTGCTTGCATTGCCCGACCAGGTTGCTTGTGCGAAGGCCGGGTCGGTTGACCAAGAGTCAATGGTACTAGGAAGCGCCGCCTGCCAG
>JAYTLK010000238.1:0-2999 GCA_043729515.1 Herminiimonas sp. | reverse complement strand
CTGTGTCTTGCTGTTGCTGCCGAAACCGATCGCCGTGATGCGGTAGCCATACGACGAAATGGTTGCATCCTGGCCGGGCTGCGAATAGTTCATCAGTTCAATCACGTAGCGCGGTGGCAGGGCTGGCAGGCTGCCCTGCCCGACCGGAAAACTCTGGCCGGTGAATAAACCGTAGGGCACGCTCACGCCGTTGCTCGTGGTATCGGTGAGATCGACCGCCAGCCAGGTGGCGGGAGCGCCGGTAAGTGCGCGCCTGCAAAGGCCGAAGCCGCTGGGATCGGACGACGGGTTACATGCCTGGGTCTGCTCGTTCGATGGAAAGCCGGCCGCACTATCGCGCGCAAACGGCGCTACCCGGCGGCGTGCACCAGCGCCCGTCGGCGCCGTGTCGATGTCGAGTTGAGCGTCTATCAAGGCAGTCTCGGCAGCCTGAAATGCGATCTGACGATCGCGGTCGCCGCGTGAGGCTTTTTCAGACTGCAGTGCGATGGTGCCCGCGGATACGCCGAGAAAGGTGGCAGCGATCATCAGGATCAGGACGATGACCAGAGAGATGCCTGCCTGTTTGTGGCGCGGCAGACGGTGCGGTCGGGTTCCGGGCACTGCGCCAGGGCGGCCGAGCTCGCGCTGGCCGCACGGCAGCTGTTGTCGTCGCACTGGGTCGAGGTGGCTCATGGCAGGGGTTCGACATTTCCACCGTTGGCACGGTTGCGCAACTGGATGACGGTTGAAAATACCATGCGGGTACGCGCGCGCTGCGCCGCCGCCAGATTCTGTTCGAGAATGCGGCTGCCAACGTCATTGGTGTCGGAATACGCCGAACCGAACAGGTCATACACCATGTTCTCGACGTCAGAGCGCTGGGTGCGCTGGCCTCGCAACAGCAATGCAATCTTTACGGCGACGACTTTTTTCCATAGCGAATTCGGATTGGCCGGCTGCATTGCCAATGGATCGATCGTGTTGAGCGTCGTAGCGGTGACAAAGCGATCCGGTATGCCGTCGCCATTCGTGTCGATGCCATATAACAGCTGAAAGGATTCGACACCGCTGGCAATCGGGCTGGATAGGAAACTGCCGGCCGCATTGAAATAGCCACAATGCAATTCGGCTTCACCGCCAGCCACCGGTTTGACGAAGAAAATGCTCCAGCCACGACCCGCATCGACCGCTGCTGCAGACGTGACGGCACTGGCGGCGACGCCAGCGCAATCGACGACGCTGCCGTCTGCAGCGCCGATGAAGCGGGTCTGCAGCAGGTCTGATGGCGGCGTTGTTGCATTGACCATCGTTGGCAATCCGGTACTTGGCGTGCCGCCAAACGAGGTGGCATCGAAGCCGACAATGTTTGGGCTGTCGGTTGGCTGACCGACCACCGGCACGGTTTCGCTTTCCAGTTGTTCAAAGGCAGTTTGTCGTACGGCGCGGCCGATGCTCTCGATTGCATAACGCCCGCTGTCGAG
This sequence comes from Herminiimonas sp., assembly GCA_043729515.1. Classification (GTDB taxonomy): domain Bacteria; phylum Pseudomonadota; class Gammaproteobacteria; order Burkholderiales; family Burkholderiaceae_D; genus JANXSS01. The sequence continues at coordinate 1,536 of JAYTLK010000238.1, read as the reverse complement.
CAATCGCGCGCTGTCATCCTCGATGACGTAGCTCGATTTGCTGGTCAGTAAAAGTATGAGTGCCGCCGCCACGACCAGCATGCCGAGCGCCAGCGAAATCATCAGTTCGATCAGCGTCAGGCCCGATTGCGTCAGCGCACCAGATGCGATGCGCGCTCTGGATGTGAGCAATCGCCGTGAATGCGGCAGCAAGCCAATGGCGGTCAAGCGTTGCGGCTTCATTGGGAGTAAGGCGCAAGAACGACTGCAACGCGCGGCGACGTGTCGTCCAGCGCGCGGCCGCTGGAATTACGCTCGGTCCAGCCGATCTTGATTGCCACCGGCGCGCCCGCAGCGCCGGTTCCGGTGCCGCACCATTTGAATCTGCCGCTCGCTGGGTCAACCACCGCCGCATCGAGGCAAATCTCGAGTCGACCGCCAGGCAGCTGCTCGTAGACGCGCCGCTGCCAGTCAGCGACGCTTTGTTGGGCTACCTGCACCGTGGTGCAGGTCTGCAGGTAGCAATTGGTAGGCGCTGTGGTCGGGGGTGTCGACGTTGCATACTGCAATTGGAAGAACGGATTGGCCGTAGGCGCCAGGCGCGCTTGGGTGTCGTTGGCGCGGATTTCATCTGCAATCTGCACCGCCAGCCTAAGTGCGGCATCGTGCAAACTCGACTCTTGCGTGGTGCGTGCAGCGTTAAGCTGCATCATCGCCGCACCGATCAGGCCCACCGCGAGAACCAATACCGACACCAGTACCTCGACCAGCGAAAATCCGGCCTGCTGCCGGGTCAGGCGGGTCCGGCGGTCGGCAAAGGGGAAGGAAATCGGTGGCATGGGTCGGTGCAGGGCCAGGTAAAACAGGAATGGGCGCATTGCAGCCGAATTTAGCATCTGTCACGAAACAGCTTATTCAAAAACGTTGCATCGTGGAACTTAATGCAGCATGTGCCAGGGCTTCTGCTTGCTGGGCGAAACCGCATCGGATCCCGCGTGGCCACGGTATGGAAATTGCCGCCGACGGTCACGGCGCAACTGCAGGAATGGCCGGGCCTGACTTGCCTTGTACGGCTTGAGCGGCGAACCGAGCTGTTCAGTCCCACCTAAAAAGGTTGGAAAACCTGAAATGCGCTCTGGCGCACCGCCCGCGTCACGTTGTCGATGACAAAGCGGCCGGTGTCGAGCAGCCGCGCATTCTCGGCTTCCAGGGTGTAAGTCGATTTTGCGGACAGCAGCAGCGAAATCGCGCTACCCACGATGGCGATGCCAAGTGTTGTGGCAATCATCAGCTCGATCAACGTCAGGCCCGCCTGCCGGAAACGGGCCGGGCATCGGTCCGCACGACGCAACACACCGTCCATTAGCACCAGCATCGACACCAGGACTTTGACCAGCGAAAATCTGTTGATCCGTGGCGCGGTGCTGCGCGACATTGGCGGCTTCGACGAACGTTTCTTTTTGTACTTCGACGACGTCGACCTGACCCGGCGCATCGGCGCCGTCGCGCGCACGCTGTACTTTCCGCATGTCTCGATCGTGCACGACTATGGCAAGG
>JAYTLK010000237.1:0-3264 GCA_043729515.1 Herminiimonas sp. | reverse complement strand
GCCGGCGCATTCGGCCTGCAGTTCGAAGGTGCCACCAAGGCAACCCTGCTGACCCGCATCGAGCAATTCCTGCGCCAATGCGACCAGCGCGGCCAGCGCGCCTTGCTGGTGGTCGACGAGGCACAGAACCTGAGCCCGCAGACCGTCGAAGAGTTGCGCATGCTGTCGAATTTCCAGACAGACGACAAGTCGCTGCTGCAGACCTTCCTGCTTGGCCAGCCGGAATTTCGCAAGACGCTGATGAGTCCCGAGATGCTGCAGTTGCGCCAGCGCGTGATTGCCACCTACCACCTGGGGCCGATGGATGTCGAGGAAACCCGAACCTACATCGAGCACCGACTGCATACCGTCGGCTGGAATGGCGACCCGGTATTCGACGAATCTGCATTCAACGAAATCCATGCCTTCACGGGTGGCATTCCGCGCAAGATCAACTCCTTGTGCGACCGCCTTTTCCTGATGGGCTACCTGGAAGAACTGCACGCCTTTTCACTGGCCGAAGTCCAGGAAGTCACCAGCGACATCCAGCGGGAATTCGACGTGCCGAGCGACGCCGTCGAGCTCGACGCCACGCAGTTGCATGAACTGGCAACGAACGCCCTGGCCGACCAGCCGCGCATCGACCTGGAAATCATGGACGAGCGGCTCTCGCGCATCGAGCGTTCGGTGGTGTCGGTGCTTGATGCCCTGCGCAAGATACTGGCGTCGCCGCGCCTGCGCAGCCACCCGAATGAACCCCGCGTCTGAGAAGACGACCGTCGGCGCATCCGGCCGGCCGCGAGACAAATAAGGAATTTCCTGACATGAACACGCTTGCTTCCGCCCAGACGATCGGCACCGGCGCCCAGGCGACTGCGGCTTCGACAGCGCGCATTCGCAATGCAATGACGATCGACGTCGAGGATTATTTCCAGGTGTCGGCCTTCGCGCCGCATATTCCGCGCGACAGCTGGCCGGCGCTGGAATGCCGCGTCGAAGCGAACATCGACCGCATCCTGGCGATCCTTGCTGCCGGCAATGTCACCGCCACTTTCTTCGCCCTCGGCTGGATCGCCGAACGCTATCCGGCAATGATCCGGCGCATCGTCGCCGGTGGCCATGAACTGGCCAGCCACGGCTACGGCCATCTGCGGGCATCCGACCAGAGCCGCGCAGAATTCACCGACGACATCAGCCGCAGCAAGGCACTGCTGGAAGACATCGGCGGGCAGGCGGTACTGGGTTACCGGGCGCCGAGTTTTTCGATCGGTGCGCGCAACCTGTGGGCGCTCGACGCCTTGCTGGAGACCGGTTACCGTTACAGCTCGAGCATCTATCCGATCAAGCATGATCACTACGGCATGCCGGATGCGCCGCGCTTTGCGTTCTATCCGAACGGCAAGGATGGCTTGCTGGAAGTGCCGATCACGACGGTTCGCCTGATGCAGCGCAATCTGCCGGCCGGCGGTGGCGGTTACTTTCGCTTGCTGCCATATCAGGCATCGCGATGGCTGATGCGCCGGGTAAATTCCGACGATCGGCAGCCTGCAATCTTTTATTTCCATCCGTGGGAAATCGATCCCGGCCAGCCCCGCCAGAACGATATCGGCATGAAGACGCGCTTTCGGCATTACGTCAATCTGGCCCGCATGGAAGGTCGCATCAAGGCACTGACGCGCGACTTCGAATGGGACCGGATGGACCGGATCTTTCTGAAACCGGCAACAACGGGCACTTGATGAATTCGATGGTGGATGCAGAAGACGCGCGCATTGCCGGCGGCACGGCTGCCGGTGCAGCGATAGAGGCAGGTGCAATGGCAGGGACGGCGGCAGGCATGGCAGTCAACACGGCAGCAGGCACGGCAGCAGGCTCGACGGCCGGCGCAGCACCGCAGGTTCGCCTGATGCAGCCGCAGGACATGGCGCGCTGGGATGCCTTCGTGCAGACGTGTCCGGAAGCGACCTTCTTTCACCGCGCTGGCTGGCAGAGCGTGATCGAGCGCTCGTTCGGTCACAAGACCTGGTTCTATCTGGCCGAACTCGATGGCCAGATCCAGGGCGTGCTGTCGCTTTGCCAGATAAAGAGCGCCTTGTTCGGCCACTCGCTCAGCTCCCTGCCCTACTGCGTGTATGGTGGCGTTGCGGCTATTTCCGAGCAGGCGCGCGTGGCGCTCGATGCTGCCGCCAAGGCACTGGCGACCGAATTGAAGGCTGGCCATCTGGAATACCGCAACATCCTGCCGGCGCATCCGGACGACCCGAGCTGGCATGCAAAACCGCTGTATGTCACCTTCCGCAAGGCGATCGCGGCAGATGACGAAGCCAACCTGAATGCGATTCCGCGCAAGCAGCGCGCCATGGTCAGGAAAGGCATCAAGGCCGGCCTGACCGGTGAAATCGACCAGACCATCGACCGCTTCTTCACTGCCTACTCGACCAGCGTGCACCGGCTCGGTACCCCCGTGTTTTCCAAAAAATACTTCCGCATCCTGAAGGAAGTCTTTGCCGAGGATTGCGAAATCCGCGTCATCGTCAAGGGCGAGCAGCTGATCGCCGGCGTGATGAGCTTTTATTTCCGTGACGAAGTCGTGCCCTACTACGGCGGCGGCATGCCGGCGGCGCGTGAATTTGCCGGCAATGACTTTATGTACTGGAACCTGATGCTGTTCGCGGCGGCGCGGGGATGCCGCGTCTTCGATTTCGGCCGCAGCAAGCTCGGCACCGGCGCCTACGACTTTAAGAAAAACTGGGGTTTCGAGGCACAGCCGCTGGCCTATGAATACCAGTTGCATGCATCGACTGCGATTCCGGACAACAATCCCCTGAATCCGAAGTATCAGATGTTCATCAAGCTCTGGCAGAAAATGCCAATCGCGCTTGCCAACATCATCGGCCCGCACATCGTCAAGGACCTGGGCTAGCCGCGTGGAGAACCTGCTGCTGCTCGTGCACCGGATTCCCTACCCGCCCAACAAGGGCGACAAGATCCGCTCGTACCATCTGTTGAAGCATCTGTCGCAGCACTACCGAGTGCACCTGGCGACCTTCGTCGATGATGCGGACGACTGGCAGCATGTGCCGCGTGTGAAGGTATTGTGCGCAGAGACGTATTTTGCGAAGCTCGATTCGCGCCTGGCGCGGGTGCGCAGTCTCGGCGCCTTGCTCGCAAACCGATCACTTTCGCTGGATTATTACCGCGACCGCGGCATGCAGGCCTGGGTCGACGACGTCATGCAACGTCAGGCAATCAGCCGCATCGTGGTGTTTTCCTCGGCCATGGCAC
>JAYTLK010000236.1:0-1348 GCA_043729515.1 Herminiimonas sp. | reverse complement strand
AACGCACCCTGGCTGGGAAACCTCTCCGGCGATCAGCCAGGGGCCGTCCGAGCGCATGCTCCCGCCGGAGCGAGTTGGGCCTCCAGTGGACAGCCGGGCTCTGAGACATGGCAACTGGTCTCGTCGCCTGCCAGGGAGACTCAATCGGTTGAGTTGCGACTCGACACATGGAAGCACCTCGGAGCCAAGGCGGCCATCGAACCTGCGGAGCTGACGGAGCTTCAGGACAATCCGGTCCCCATGACGGATTCCTTTGATCTTCCCGTCCGTCCCTCGACGCCTCTTCCGCTCGTGACGGAGAGGGACGAACCCGAGGTGGTCGCAGCCCCTCCACGGCCAGGCGTGAACCCCAAAGAGAACGTGGACGAGTTCCCGCTGACCACGGGTCGCTTCTTGCGGTTTGTCGTGACCGGGACGTCTGACCGATCAGAACCCGGTATCGACGAACTGGAAGTCTACGGAACTGACCCGAATCTCAATCTGGCTCTGCAAGGTCAGGCGAGTGCCTCGTCAGTGATCTCCGGCTATCCCATCCACCAGATCAAGCACCTCAATGACGGGAAGCTCGGCAACAACAACAGCTGGATCAGCGCCGAGGGCAACGGCGGTTGGGCACAGATCGAATTCTCTCAACCCGTCGAGATGCGAAAGATCGTCTGGGCCCGCGATCGCACCGGCACATGCCAGGATCGACTGGCCGTCAAGTACCGCATTGAGATCTCTTCCGACGGAAAACAATGGACCAAAGTCGGCGACGAGAGTGGCCGCGCCGCTGTGACCTCTGCGGGGGCGATCAACAAGAATGCCTCGCCCGGCTATGTGATGGAATCGATCCCGCTCCCGTTTTCCGGATGCCGCCCGAGCGACATTGTGTTTGGCGAGGACGGCACCATGTACCTGCTCGCCATGACCGAAGGGCAAGTCTGGCGGGCACGCACGCCTCCCGCGGGACATCCGAATCGAGTGCGCTGGCAGCGATATGCGTCGGGCCTCTATCACCCCATCGGCTTGGCAATTGTGAGTGGCCGATTGTTCGTGGCTCAGAAGCCGGAGATCACGGAACTCATCGACCGTGATGGGGACGGCGTGGTCGATCAGTTTCGCACACTGGCCACGGGGTGGGGGCTGTCGACTGGCTGGCACGAGTACTGTTTCGGCCTTGCTGTGGATCGGGAGCAGAACTTGTGGTTTGCCTTGAATACGGGTTACTTCTGGACCAATCCCGGGTACGTCAATCCAGGACGCTGGCGTGGTTCGGTGATGCGAGTTTCATTGGAGAACGAGCGGTTGGAAGAGGTCGCCAAGGGCTGTCGCGTCCCGAATGGAATCTGCACTGGGCCAGACGAAA
>JAYTLK010000235.1:0-30855 GCA_043729515.1 Herminiimonas sp. | reverse complement strand
CGGTCGCCGCGCCGCCAGCAGGTGGTAGCGCCGTAACGGCATTCGTGCCATCCGGACTGCGATTACAAGGCGCAGACACTGCACTGCCAAAACCCAAGGGACTGCATGCAGCGCAGCTTGCTGCAGCACGGCGCGCTACCCATGCGCTGGCGCATGGCGGGCTTGCGAAAGCTGCGGCAGACGACAGCCCGCCGGCAAAGCTCAGTCTGGATCAGCTCGAAGCTGCGTCCCGAGCAACTGCGGTTCTCGCGCAAGCTGCCCAGAAACCATCGGCAAGTCCCGCCGGCCGTACGGACACGGGAGAACCATTGCGCATGAGCGCCGAGCATATCCAGGCCGTGCGCGAACTGACTGCAGCCAAGGCACGTATCGGCGCCACGCAGAAGGAACCTGACTCGCCGAATTGATCCCGCCTTAGTGCTGCCTCTGCAGGCAGGCAATGCCTGTTTTTGTCATCACAAGATGAAATGGCTGGCAACTCGCTTGCCAGAGCCACCTAGAGCATGCTCGCCATCACGCCGCCTGGCGAAGAGGCGGCGATGACGGCATTCTATTTCTAATCGCCAACACTTGGCCAATATGGCATATTAGGGAGCCATCAACATTTCTTCCATCCTGTCTCGCGCAAGCCCGGGGAGCCGCATGACCGCCGATTTCGAATTGCCCGCCTCCGTGGCTGCGCTGCGTACGCAGCTGGCGCAGCAGGAACTGGAGTTGCAACGACTGCGTGATGAAATCACCGGGCTGCGTCGCAACGATCCGCTGACCGGCGTGATGAATCAGCGGACCTTGCAGGAATGGCTGGCGGCCGAACTGGTGCGCTCGCATCGCACCGGCCATCCGTTCTGTTACGCGGTCGTGGACCTGGACGGTTTCGGTGCGCTGAACCGGCAGTTCGGCAATGCCGCCGGCGATGACGTCCTGAAAATGTTTTCCAATGCGGCGATCAAGCTGCTGCGCGCGCTGGACCGCTTCGGCCGCATCGACGGCGACTGTTTCGGCATCGTGCTGCCGGCCACTTGGCTCGACAGTGGCGTGATCGCCATGAACCGCTTGCGGGCCGCCGTGGATGCTTGCCCATGGGCCTCGGTGGTACCGGGCAGCGCAGTCAGCTTCTCGGCCGGACTAACCACCAATGCCCCTGGCGACTCGCCGGAAAAGCTTCTCGACCGGGCCATGCAGGGATTGCAGCAGGCACGGGAAAAAGGCGGCAATTGCACGCAGACGGTCGAGGATGCCTTGCCGGACCTGCCGGTACTGGACGATCTGTAGGCGCGGATTTCCTTTGACAAGCCGCTAGAACCGGCGCTTCAACTCCTGGCACATCCGGTCAACCCGCTCGGCATCGAGGTCGAGCGCTTCGGTCGCCGCGTTGCCGCCGGCGGCCCACTCCAGCGACACGGTATCGCCTCGAAATTCCTGGATCGCCCGCTCGACCACGAGATTCATCGCCAACAAGGCGCGTACCGTCGCCGGCACGCTTTCCTGATACAGCGCATCGTAATCATGATGCAGTCGGATCGCGCTGACGATGTCGTCGTCCATGCCCCACTGCTCGGCAAGCAAGGCGCCGACCACTGCATGATTGACGCCATGCCGGCTGTGCTCGATGTCGGTGAAGCCGTTGCCCGCCAGGCGGTTGGCCAGGGCCAGCGTTTCCAGGTAGCTCGGGAAATGCGCCTTCATCAAGGGAATGCCGATGTCGCAGAACAGACCGAAGGAATGCGCTATTTCGGGCCGGGCGGCACGACACTCGGTGGCGACGAATGCCATTCCCTTGGCGCGCTTTTCCGACACATCCCAGAAGCGCGCCATCATGGTTCGGCCCTGCGCCATCAGGTTGCGGGTAATCAGGCTGGTCATCATGGCGCCGCATTGCTGCATGCCGATCATGGCCAGCGCGTCATCAACGGTGGCGATCTTGCGCGGCAGGCTGAAAAATGCGGAGTTGGCTGCCTGCAGCAGCTTGCCGGCCATGGCGACGTCGCGCCCGATCAGCTGCGCGATGCGTTTCAATTGCGGCTCGTCGTGTCGGATCTCGCGCTGCAGCGCCATCAGCAGCGCGGGCCGGGGTGGAATGTCGACCTTGCCGATGACGTCGGCCGCGCCGTGCTGGACCGGTGGCAAGGACTGCGGAGGAATGCTTTCGGATTCGGCTGACTGAATAGACAACGCATTCTCCAGTGACGGCGGCAATGAGCGAAAACCCCAATAATACCTTCCGGTATCTTTTTTCGTGTCACAACGACGAAACGGAAGAATGCTGCGACACCTGGCGATGTGCACCGACCCCGGAAAATCAGTCCAGGCATGGCAGCGGCGACATGGCCACGCTGCTCACATAACCTTGACGGCACGGCCGATGAATTGCACCGGACCGGTCGGTTTGCCGGTGGGCGAGCCGGTCACGGGTTCCAGGGTCAGCTCGAAAAGCTGATTCGGCTGCAGCGAGGGCAATCGGTCGAGCGCAATCTGGACCGTCTGGCCGGGGCGGACCAGACCCAGCGAGACTGGCCCATTCCATCCCTCCGCCTTGGTCCAGAACTGCAGGGCCTTGTCTTGCGGAACCGGTGTAGCACCCAGCGGAATCAGGCTCAGCTGACGCGACAGGCTGGTCTGGATCACCCAGCCCGGCGCCTTGTCCTGCGGAGCGACCAGTACCACCATGAATTGTGGCGTTGCCGGCGTGGCTGGCGCCGTGATGCGCATCGTCAGCAACACAGCCAGCAGCGCCGATAATGCCAGCGCGCCGGCAGTCAAAAAACGCCACAGCGCCAGGCTGTCCCAGTGCCAGCGCGGCAGCCGGGCCGGCCGATGTGGCGCTGCCGCAAGCGTATCGCGCAGTGCCTGAAGCGGCGCATTTGCCTGCGTCATGGCAACGCTGCGGTCGATGCGCTCCCACAGCCCGGCCGATGGCGCCACTGGCTCGGTCAGCGCGGTCAGGGGCAGCAGATGCGTTTCCCAACCGTCAACTGCAGCGCGCAGGGCGCGGTCATGTGGCAAGCGGGCCGACAGGATATCGCGCTCGGCCGCAGGCAGCGTGCCGAGCACGTATTCACCGGCCTGTGTATGGAGATCCGGGTTGGGAGGGGGCGCACCAGGCGCGCGCGGCGTCGGGTCCTGGCTCATGCGAGGCACTCTCGCAGCGTGCCCAGACTACGCCGGATCCAGGCCTTGACTGTGCCCAGCGGCGCGTCGATTCGGCCGGCAATATCGGCATGCGACAGACCATCGACATAGGCATGCAGGATGCAGTTGCGCCGCACTGGCTCGAGCCGTTCGAGACAGCGCTGCAGCCGCTCGCCGCTGGCGCGCCAGTCGAAGGCGTCGGCCGCATCCTGCCACTGCGTGATCGCCGCCTCGGCGTCGGCGGCCACCGCCGCTTCGGGATCGAGCGCGGTTTCGCGGGACGACGCCCGCACGGCGTCCAGCGCAAGATGGCGCGTCACGACATACATCCAGCCGCGGGCCGAGCCGCGCTGGGGATCGAAACTTGCTGCCTGGCTCCAGATGCGCAGGAAGGCATCGTGCACGATGTCCTCGGCACGGGCGCGGTCGCGCACGATGCGCATGGCAACGCCGAGCAGGCGCGCGCCCTCGCGGTCGTACAAGCGGCGCAGGGCAACCTGCTCGCCGGAAGCGCAAGCGAGCAGGTTGGCTTCATAATCGAATTCGGTGATGGAATCGGGCACGCAGGTTCGGTCGACAGACAGGAATCAGAGAAAATCGAGACCCTGGAATTTCTTCCAGGAGAACTTTCGATCCTAACAGAAACCTGCCGCCGCCCGCGCGTGGCACGGCACGCTTTCCAAGCCGGCGCGCCGCATGACGCCATGTTTCATCAGGCGGCTTTGTAGAAGATGTAGTCGGCCTGATACTTGACTGTTTCTTTCTTGCCCTTGGTCGTTGCGCTGCATTCGGATGCCGGCGCCACGCCACCCTTGAGGGCGACACGCTGGATGAATGTCACGCCGGCCATCGCGCCACTGCCAACGGCCGGATTCGCCTTGACCACCTGGAACGGCAAATTGCCGGCGCCCGATGGCGCGACTGCCAGTTGGGTACCGGTAACCTTCGAGCCATCGAGCGCTTCCCAGGTGGCAGGCGGCCCGTAATATGTGCCGATCTGCTTGCCGGAACGGTCGCTCAACGTGGCCTTCGGTCCGACGAATACCCATTCGGTGGCGCCTGGCGTGTTGGCTTTGTCGCGGCATTCATAAGTAATGTCGCCGGCGCCGACGGTTTCGAGCGCGACTTTGTTGCCGGCCGGAACCTTGATTGTTTCCGGCAGACTGTCCTGCGAGAACGATGGCATCGATGGGGCCATGCTGCTGCAAGCGCTCAGCAGCACTGTGGCGCCGACGACGGCTGCGACGGCGCGCAGCGTGGAAACGGAAGAAACGGAAGAAACAAGATGACGGCGTGACAAAGACATGGAAACTCCTGGGAAAATAGTAGATTGACGTGATGAATTGCAGTGGTCTGCCCTAGCACTACCTTCGGGCGGCGTGAATGGATGCATCGGATGCAAAATAAATTTTCTGCTTGATCCACATCACGCTTGATTCGGAATCTTGGCGTGCTGGCGCGCTTTAGCGTGAAAAAACCCTGCTTTCATAGGGAAAACCCTTAGCAGATCATCAAATCTGTTCATTGCAACAATGGTAGACTCACGTGTCACTTTCTGACTGCGGGGTTTTTTCCTGTTTGTTCCGGCATCCCCGCTTATTGAAGTCCGTATGAAACGCTGTCTCGACCAAAAGGATTGATCAACATGAAGATGAACCGTAGAACCTTCGTCATCCAGTCGCTGGTAGGATCTGCCGCCCTGGCCACCGCCGCGCTGGGCCGCGCTGCCGATGCACCGAAAGTCCTGGAAACGGATCCACAGGCCGTCGCGCTCGGCTACAAGGATGACGCCACCAAGGCCGACAAGGCAAAGTTTCCGAAATACGCCGCTGGCCAGCATTGCGCAAATTGTCAGCTGTATCAGGGTCCGGCAACGGGCGCCGGTGCCTGCGCACTGTTTGCAGGCAAGTCGGTGCAGGCCGCCGGCTGGTGCAGTGCCTACGTCAAGAAAGCCTGAGGAAGGCCTGGGCACGGCGCCGACGATAGCGTCGACGCATGCAAAAAAACCGGACCGCCATTGGCGAGATCCGGTTTTTTTACAATTGCAGACCAATCGCGGCCTGACTGCAGGGCGGTTTGATGCGTCCGGATTGCCGCGGCTCGCTCGCCGCATGCCGTCTAGCCAATTTTCTCGTCAGCAGCAGCGTCGATAGCCGGTATGTCCGGCAGACTGGCCGTGACCTTCTGGCCGACCGCTTCGCCTGCATCGATGTTCTGGCGGTGCGTGCGCACGATGACGCGAATGAATTCCCGCACGATCTGGCGGTGATATTCATCCAGCAATTGCAGGTCCGCGATCAGCTTGAGATCAGCGGAGCGTGCGGCATTCGACGGATCGAAACTCTTTACCTGGTCATCGCCACCGCCGAAACGCAGCCATTCGATCGGCACCTGCAACCAGTCGGCCAGGGTGCGCATCTTGTCCTGCGTGGGAATCGCCTCACCGACCAGCCACTTGCGGGCGGCGTGCACGGTGATCGCCTGACCGGAAAACCGGATGTTGAATTCACGTGCCAATTCGGTCGGGCTGTCAGGCGAATGGTGCGAATTGCGCAGACATTGTTGCAGGCGATTGCTAAAGCCAACGCGCTCAGCGGAACTTTTATTCACGTCTTATTTCCTGACAGAAGGGATCAGGCCGACGCTCGACCCACCGCATGCTGAATTGCATGCGGCGTATGGGAATACGACAACGCGGCAATGAAAATGCACCAAGGAAACTGTTCGCAAGTTTCAAACAAGTTCAACACAAAAAGGATAACAGAGAGTATCTATTGCCGGTTTGGATTGTGTGTATGGCGAAATCGGTGACCAAAAGTGGTTAGTTGTCGGGAACTTTTGCACCAAAACCTTTCATATCTTGAAAATTACAGTCCGGCGCGTCGTTGAATGTATCTGTCCCGCAACCGCAACACCTCCTGCGGTACCTTTGGTAGCTAGTCGATTTGCATGGAAACGACGGAAACGTGAACAATTGTTATTTCCTGTAAGTAACAAAGCCTGCGGTAATAAAACTTTGTTAAATTCGCTCCATCGAAGATTTATCGTTTGGAGCCCCCCATGAGAATTGCCGTACTCGATGACGACCGCAGCCAGACCGACCTTGTCTCCCAGGTGCTGAACGCGGCCGGACATATCTGCCACGCTTTTCAAAGCGGCAAGGAAATGGTCAATCAGCTGCGTCGCGAAAGCTTCGACATGCTGATCATCGATTGGCAAGTGCCGGACCTGAGCGGCGCCGATGTGCTGCGCTGGTCGCGCGAGAAGTTACCGGCCACGCTGCCGGTGCTGTTCATGACCAGCCGATCCGGGGAAGACGACATCGTCGCCGGTCTGGCGGCGGGGGCCGACGATTACATGATCAAGCCGATCCGGCGCGGTGAGCTGGTGGCGCGGGTGCAGGCATTGTTGCGGCGGGCCTATCCGAGCCAGAACACGGTCGAGCAGATTCAGTTCGGCGACTATGTGTTCGAATCACGAACTGCACGGCTCACGGTTTCGGGCAAGTCGATCGACGTCACGCAAAAGGAATTCGATCTGGCGTTGCTGTTTTTCCGCAATCTCGGGCGGCCGTTGTCGCGTGCTTACATTCTGGAAGCGGTCTGGTCGCGGGATGTGGAGATACCGTCACGGACAATGGACACGCATGTCTCCAGGGTAAGAAGCAAGCTACAATTGCGTCCCGAGAATGGTTTTCGTCTTGCCCCGGTTTACAGCTACGGCTATCGACTGGAACAGATCACAGGTTAAGTGCCGGCCAGTCGGCACGCGGTGCGCTTCGGCGCCTGGGCTCTCCATGCGTGTATCCCGCCTCTTCCCGCTTCATGTGCAGCGCCTAAGCCTGGCGCTGTTGACGTCGCTGGGGCTGACGACTGGTGCCGCCTGGGCGCAGATCGGCGCCTTGCCGCCTGTTTCGTCTTCGGCTTCTTCGGCCGCCTCCGCCACCGCCGGCACAGCGCCCGGCAGCATCCGGATCGGCTCCGCCAGCATTACTTATCTGGCCCGCGCCGGCGACACCTTGAGCGGCATTGCCAGCCAGTTCACGGACAAGGCCGGCAATTGGGTCGCACTCGGCAAGCTCAACCGGATCGACCGCGACACTGCCATTGCGATCGGCACGCCGATCCTGATCCCCGGCGAACTGCTGGGCGACATGCCGGCCCGGGCCACCGTGGTCGCCATGACCGGACGCATCACGGCCACCGATGCCGATGGCGCCACGACGCGCCTGGCGCCGGGCGTGAGCATAGCCGAAGGCGTGCGGATCGAAACAGCTGGCAATAGTTTTCTGACTTTGTCACTGGCAGACCAGTCGCGCATCTCCGTGCCATCCCACACCCGGGTGCAACTGGCCCGGTTGCGCACAACCCGGTATCTGAACAGTCCGCGCACCGAGGTGTTGCTGTTGCGTGGCAAAGTCGAATCGCAGGTCGCGCCGCTGGAAGCGACCCGTGGCCGCTTTGAAGTACGCACGCCGCTGTCGGTGGCCGGCGTTCGCGGCACGCATTTCCGCGTCGGCCTGCTCGGCGATGGGACTGCTGCAAAAATCGCCACCGAAACCCTGGATGGCAAGGTCGCTGTTGCCACGGCTCGCGCAGCCGGTGGACCCGATGGCCTGGTGCTGGTTGATGGCAAGGGCAACCTGACCGATGCCAGCATGACCGGTGCGCCAGTCGACCTGCTTCCGGCGCCGCGCCTGGCTGGCAATCCCGGCAGCAGCGGCCGGCCCGAGTTCGCGCCGGGTCGCATCGCACTGACCGCCCTGCCGGGCGCACGCGGTTATCATCTCCAGATCGCCACCGACCCGGAGGGCATCAATCTGCTGGCCGAAGCGCAGTCGATGACGCCGATGATCGCCATCGCTGGCGTCGCCAATGGCGCGTATTACGCCCGCATGTCGGCCATCGACCGCTTCGGCCTTGAAGGTTTCGTGCGCACCGAACCGATCAGCCTGCGCCACGGCGTGGCTGGCGACCCCGGCGACAACGATGCGCGCGCCGCCCGCGGCGGCCCGCCAGCGGCACCGACGGTTGCCGGCAGCGATGATCGCAGCATTTCCTTCCGCTGGCAGCGACAGCGCGGACAGAACATCCGCCTGCAACTCGCCCGCGACAGCGATTTCACCTACCTGCTCGACAACCGCGTGACGCTCATTGGGGAAGCCCGCCTGCCACGGCCGCCCTTCGGCACCTACTACGCCCGGATCGAGGTGCTCGATGCAAGCGGCAATGCAATTGTCTTCTCCGCGGCACAACCCTTCATCGTCACCGATCAATGGGTCATCAACGACGGCAGCCCGATCGCCGGCAGACAGAGCCGGGCAACGCTGTCGCAGTGAAGCCGGCTGCACCCCCTCCCCGCCGCCCTCGCCTGGCCACCGGCGCCCGTGCCTGGCGCCACCGCTTCGGTTTGCACCGCCTGCACCGCTGGAACCGGACCATGGCGTTGCGCGACTGGCTCGGGCTGCTCCTGCTGCTCATGGCGCTGGCCGCCGTGCTGGGCTGGCAGGCCGGACTGGGGCGCATCGATCGCAGCTTGTACGACAAATTCACCAGCGCAATCGGTCAGCCGAATCATGATGACATCATCATCGTCGCCATCGACGACTTCAGCCTACAGCAGCTTGGCCGCTGGCCATGGCCACGGGCGCGCCATGCCCAACTGCTCGACCGGCTGAGCCTGGCCCACCCACGCGCCGTTGGCCTGGACGTGATCTTGGTCGAGGCCGACGGCAGCGACGGCGAACTCGGCGCGGCCCTGCAGCGCAGTGCGGCCACCGTCCTGCCGGTCGTGATTACCAATCCGGGCACCGGCCTGACTGCCGGCCTGCCGACACCGCCGCTGGCAGCATCGGCAATGGCGCTTGGCCACATCAACCTCGAACACGACAGCGACGGCGTGGTGCGCAGCGTCTTTCTGCGCGAGGGTGCAAACGGCCGCTGGTGGCCGCATTTTGCACGGGCACTGGCAGGAGGCCGAGCTGCCGCCAGCCACGCCACGCTGACGTCGGACAAGCGCGACGCGGCAGGAAACGCGCTGGCATCCGACCCGGTCTGGCAACGTGCCGAGCAACTGCATATTCCCTTTGCCGGCAATGGCCACTTCCAGTCGGTGCCCTATGTTGCGGTGTTGCGCGGCGAGGTCGCGCCAGAGTTTTTCCGGGATAAATACGTGCTGATCGGCGCCACGGCACTGGGCCTGTCGGACGCCTACCCGACTCCGGTATCGGGCAACGCCGGCGCCATGCCCGGCATCGAGATCCACGCCAATATCCTTGCCAGCCTGCTCGATGGGCGCCGCATCGAGGTCGCTGCTCCCTGGCAGAGCGCCGCATTGTCGGTGCTGCCGGTGTTGCTGGCGCTGCTCGGCTATTTGCTGCTTTCGCCACGCCTGGCGCTCCTGATCGCCGCCAGCCTGACCGCGGCGACGCTCTTGGCAAGTTATCTTGGACTGCGCGCCGGTGTCTGGGTGCCGCCCTCGGCGGCGACCATTGCGCTGGTGCTGTCGTATCCGTTGTGGAGCTGGCGCCGGCTGGAAGCGGCCATCACTTATCTGGGCCAGGAATTCATCCGCCTCGATCACGAGCCGCACCTCCTGCCGGAAGTTCATCCGGCCCGGCGCCAGGACCGGATCGAGGATGTCCTCGAGCGCCGTATCAACGCCATGAAAAATGCAGCGCGCAGGGTGCGTGACCTGCGAAAATTCGTCTCCAACAGCCTTGACAACCTGCCCGATGCGACGCTGGTGACGACGGTCGAGGGCCAGATCCTGCTGGCCAACCGGCAGGCCCATGAGTACTTCGCCTCCAGCGATGCGGGCAGCCCGGTCGAGCAGGAAGAGCGTACGGAGCGCGAGGCGCAAGACCACGGCGGCAGCGCCATGCCATTGGTCGGCGCCTCGGTGCTGTCGCTCCTTGCGCGACTGCACACGCCGCAGCCGATCGATCTGCCCGTCAGCCCGGATTTCCACTGGCATCAGGTGCTCGATCGCGCCCATGCCGAGACGCTTGCCAACGGCATTGGCGTCACCGACGCCCAGGGCCGCGATCTGCTGGTCAAGAGCGCGCCCTGTTATTCCAGCGCCCAGATGCTGACCGGCTGGATCGTCAGCCTGACCGATATCTCGACCATCCGCGCCGCCGAGCGCAGCCGCGATGAAACCCTGCGCTTCCTGTCGCATGACATGCGTGCGCCGCAGGCATCGATCCTGGCGTTGCTTGAATTGCAGGCCGATGGCAGCTCGGCATTGCCGCAAGCGGAATTTTTTTCCCGAATCGAAAAAGCGTCCCGCCGCACGCTCGGCCTGGCCGACAATTTCGTGCAGCTGGCGCGCGCCGAGTCGCATGAATACCGGCTCGATGAAGTTGATTTTCGGGATATTCTGTTCGACGCCACCGATGAAATGTGGACGCTTGCAAAGAACAAGCGGATCGACATCATCACCGAGATCGACGACAGCGCCGATTATCCGGTCGTGGTCGATCGCGCCCTGATGACACGGGCGTTGACCAACCTGCTGTCGAACGCCATCAACTACAGCCCGGAGCAGGCGCGCATCGTCTGTGCGCTCCGGCTCGTTGGCGTGACCGATGCTGGCGACACTGGCGACCCTGGCGACACTGGCGACACCGATCAGGGCGCGCCGGTGCGGCTGGCCTGTGCCATTTCCGACGCCGGTTATGGCATCGCCGCAGCGGACCAGAAACGCCTGTTCCAGCGCTTCTCCCGCGTCGCGCTGCCGAATCAACCGCGTCATGACGGCATCGGACTCGGCCTGGTGTTCGTCAAGACCGTGGTCGAGCGGCACCAGGGGCAGATCGGTTTCGTCAGCGCACCAGGCGAAGGCACCTGCTTCACATTGACGTTGCCTTGCCACATGCCCCCGGCGGCACGCGTCTGAGCCGAATGGTGGCTTTCGGCAACCGGCTATAATGTCGGGTGGCGTGGTTTCTGCACGCCCGATCCTGAATTACACTTTGCGAGTCGCGCTTGCACCAAGGCCGGTTGTGCCTGGTCCATTGCTTGGTCTCTCGCCTGTCGTACTGCCGGTCTCCACATGCATCTTCTCGCCGTCGGCCTGAACCACATGACTGCTCCGCTTTCGCTGCGCGAAAAAGTGGCGTTCCCGTCCGACCAGATCGGCCAGGCGGTGGCAGCGGCACGCGCGTTCTTCGGCAGCCACGGCCAGTCGAATGCCGACGGCGGTGGCGGTGCGGACCTCGGACCCGGCGCGCATGAAGCAGCAATCCTGTCGACCTGCAATCGCACCGAGATCTATGCCGCCGGCCGCCTGGCCAGCACCAGCGGCGCTGGCGACGTGGCGGCATCGATCGACGCTACCGCCCATTTCCTTGCGCAATATCATCGCCTGCCCTACGGCGACCTGCGGCCTTATCTCTACACCTTGCCGCAGGATCATGCAGTACGGCATGCCTTCCGGGTTGCCTCCGGCCTCGATTCGATGGTGATCGGCGAGCCACAGATCCTGGGCCAGATGAAGGATGCAGTGCGCCAGGCGGATGCGGCCGGCGGCCTGGGCACCTGCCTGCACCAGATGTTCCAGCGCACCTTCGCGGTGGCAAAGGAAGTACGCAGCACGACCGACATCGGCGCCCACAGCGTATCGATGGCGGCGGCGGCCGTGCGGTTGGCGCAGCGCATCTTCGACAAGATCGGCGAGCAGCATGTGCTGTGCATCGGCGCTGGCGAAATGATCGAATTGTGCGCCACCCATTTTGCAGCGCAGGCGCCGAAAAGCCTCACGGTGGCCAACCGCACGCTCGAGCGCGGCGAGGCGCTGGCGCGCCGTTTCAACGGCCAGGCAATCCGACTCGCTGATCTTCCGGAAAAATTGGCCCACTACGACATCGTGATTTCATCGACCGCATCCTCGCTGCCGATCATCGGCCTTGGCATGGTCGAGCGCGCCATCAAGAATCGGCGCCACAAACCGATGTTCATGGTCGACCTGGCGGTGCCACGCGATATCGAAAGCGAAGTCGCACGCATGGACGACGTCTTTCTCTACACTGTCGACGACCTGGGCAGCGTGGTGCGTACCGGCGTCGAAAGCCGGCAGGCCGCCGTGGCGCAGGCCGAGGCGATCATCGAACACCGGGTGCAGTCCTTCATGCACTGGATCGACACCCGAACAGTGGTGCCGGTGATCCAGAGCCTGCATGAATCGAGCGAGGCAATGCGCATTGCCGAACTCGAGCGTGCCCGCCGCCTTCTGGCAAAAGGGGAAGACATCGATACCGTGCTGGAAGCCTTGTCCAAAGGCCTGACGGCGAAATTCCTGCATGGCCCGCAGCAGGCGCTGCACGACGCCCAGGGCGACGAACGGGCGCGCCTGGCCGTGCTGTTGCCGCAGCTGTTTCGCGGCCGGCGCTAGCGACGCTGCCGATTTCTCCGGCTGTGTCGGCGTAGCACGCCCTTTGCCCACTCGACCGAATCTGCATGACGCCAGCGGCGTTCTCCCCTCCTGTTTTGTCTGCCATCCTGAGCGTGCAATGAAACCTACGATGTCCGCCAAGCTCGACCAGCTGACCCAGCGCCTGCAGGAGGTCGGCGACCTGCTGTCACAGCAGGAGGCCACCGCCGACATGGACAGCTACCGCAAGCTCACCCGCGAGCATGCCGAACTCGGCCCGCTGGTGGCGCTCTATGCCGGCTATACCCAGGCCGACGACGATGCCCGCACCGCCCAGGACATGCTGGCCGACCCCGACATGAAGGAGTTCGCGCAGGAAGAGATCGACGACGCGAAAAGCCGCATGGCGCAACTCGAGATCGACCTGCAGAAAATGCTGTTGCCGAAAGATGAAAACGACGAGCGCAACATCTTCATGGAAATTCGCGCCGGCACCGGCGGCGATGAATCGGCGCTGTTTGCCGGCGACCTGCTGCGGATGTACATGCGTTTCGCCGAACGCAACCGCTGGCAGGTGGAGATGGTGTCGGCCTCCGACGCCGAGATCGGCGGCTACAAGGAAGTCATCGTGCGCATCATCGGCGCCGGCGCGTATTCGCGCCTGAAATTCGAATCCGGCGGCCACCGGGTGCAGCGGGTACCGGCCACCGAAACCCAGGGCCGCATCCATACCTCCGCCTGCACCGTAGCGATCCTGCCGGAAGCCGATGAGGTCAGCGACGTGACGATCAATCCGAGCGAACTGCGCATCGACACCTACCGCGCGTCCGGCGCCGGCGGCCAGCACATCAACAAGACCGACTCGGCAGTGCGCATCACGCATCTGCCGACCGGCATCGTGGTCGAATGCCAGGACGACCGTAGCCAGCACAAGAACAAGGCGCAGGCATTGAAGGTGCTGGCCGCGCGGATCAAGGATGCACAGCTGCGCGAACAGAATGCCAGGCAAGCAGCGACCCGCAAGTCGCTGATCGGTTCGGGCGACCGCAGCGAGCGCATCCGCACGTATAATTTCCCGCAAGGCCGCATGACGGATCACCGCATCAACCTGACGCTCTACAAGCTCGACTTCATCATGGATGGCGACCTCGATGAACTGACCAATGCGCTGGCGGCCGAACATCAGGCCGAGCTCCTGGCGGCGCTGGGCGAAGCGGTGTGATGGCAAGCCACTTTTTTTTCATTTCACGTTCGGCAAAGGTTTTGAATCCATGACTTCTTCCAGACCAGTCCTGTTCATCGTCGGCATCGGCGCCATCGCGCTGCTCGGCGCTGGTCTTTACCTGCAACTGGTGGAAAAGATGCTGCCCTGCCCGCTGTGCGTGCTGCAGCGCTATGCCTTCGCCGTGCTGGCGATCGCCTGCCTGCCGGGTGCAGTGATGCCGCGTGGTGGCCAGCGCGGAGTCGCCGGCTTCGGCATCCTTGCTGCCCTGGCAGGCGCCGGCGTCGCCGGATGGCACCTCTACATCAAGGCGCATCCGACCGTTTCCTGCGGTATCGATCCGCTCGAAACCTCGCTCAACACGATACCGACGGCGCGCCTGTTTCCGGTCATGTTCCAGGCGGACGGTCTGTGCACCACCGAATATCCGCCGATTCTCGGACTGTCGATTCCGCAGTGGTCTTTGCTGTGGCTCATCGTCTTTGCCCTGATGCTCGCAGCCGTCGTGGCACGCCGCCGGATACGATGACGTACGAGACGGGTGCGGACATCCGTGCCGGCATCACCATCGCCGAACTGTTGCGCCGTGCGCCGTTCGACACGCTCGACAATCGTCAGCTGGCAGCGCATGCCCTGCGGCTCTCCCGCACCGCGTTGATCACGCAGTCCGAGCACCGGCTCGATGCCGACGAAGCCGCGCGTGTCACGGCGGCGTTTGCCAGGCGTGCGACTGGCGAGCCGGTCGCCTACATTCTCGGCAGCCGCGAATTTTACGGGCTGGCATTGAAGGTCACGCCGGATGTGCTGATTCCGCGCGCCGATACCGAACTGCTGGTCGAGCGCATCCTGGCCTGCGCCGCACCCGGCGCCACGGTGGTCGATCTCGGCACCGGCAGCGGCGCCATCGCCATCGCCGTGGCGCGCAACCGGGCCGACCTGCAAGTCACGGCCACCGACGCCAGTGCCGCCGCGCTGGAGGTCGCCGGCCACAACGCCGCCCTGCACCGGGTCCGCCTGACCCTGCTGCAAGGCGATTGGCATGCGCCCCTCGCCGGCCGCCGCTTCGACATCATCGCCGCCAATCCACCCTACATCCAGGCAAATGACGTTCACCTGATGCAAGGTGACCTGCCGTTCGAGCCGATCGACGCCCTGACGGATCATGCCGATGGATTAACCGCCCTGCGCAGCATCGTCGCCGGCGCTGTTGCGCAACTGAATCCAGGTGGCTGGCTGCTGCTCGAGCACGGCTTCGACCAGGCAGCGGCGGTGCGAACACTGCTGCACGAGGCCGGTCTGGCGGATGTCGCCAGTTGGACCGACATCGCTGGCATCGAGCGCGTCAGCGGCGCCCGGCTGGCCTGACGGCACACCCGCGCGACGCGAAACCCCCATCTCTCGCCACGTGTCTGCACCTATTTCGATCCCCTTTTCTTCACCACACATCACCGATCCGGAATCAATGCTACCCACCATCGAACACCGTCTCGCCGTTGAACTCGTCGCCAGGCCAGCCCAGGTCGCGGCCGCCATCGCCCTTCTCGATGAAGGCGCAACGGTCCCCTTCATCGCCCGCTACCGCAAGGAAGCCACTGGCGGCCTGGACGACATCCAGTTACGCCTGCTGGAGGAACGTCTGCGGTATCTGCGCGAACTCGAACAGCGCCGCGCTGCCGTTCTGGCCGCCATCGAAGAACAGAACAAGCTCACACCATCGCTGCGCGAAGCAATCCTGCTGGCCGAGGACAAGACCCGGCTGGAAGATTTGTACCTGCCCTACAAACTCAAGCGCCGCACCAAGGCCCAGATCGCCGCCGAGGCCGGCTTGACGGCGCTGGCCGATGCCTTGCTCACCGATCCGACGCGCGAGCCCGAGGCCGAAGCCGCGGCCTATCTGAAGCCGCCCTTTGCCACCGAAGCCGGCGACAATCCGGGCGTGGCCGACACCCGCGCTGCCCTCGACGGCGCGCGCCAGATCCTGATGGAGCGCTTCGCCGAAGATGCCGGCCTGCTGCAGGATCTGCGCACGTATCTGAACGAACACGCCGTGGTGGCCTCGACCATCATCGCCGGACGGGAAGACGCCGGCGCCAAGTTCGCGGATTACTTCGATTATTCCGAGACGATCGGCAGCATTCCCTCGCACCGGGCGCTGGCCCTGTTGCGCGGGCGACGGGAGGAAATGCTGGAGGTGGTGCTGCGCCTGGACACCGAACCGGAAAAGCCGAAATGGGATGCGCCGCACAATCCCTGCGAAGGCCGCATTGGCGCCCGCTTCGGCATCAACCAGCGCGGGCGGCCCGCCGACCGCTGGCTGGCCGACACGGTGCGCTGGAGCTGGCGCGTGAAAATCTTCATGCACCTGGAAACCGAACTCATGACCACCCTGCGCGAACGGGCCGAAGCCGATGCCATCGGCGTGTTCGCCATGAATCTCAAGGCCCTGCTGCTGGCCGCACCGGCCGGCCCGCATGCCACCATGGGCCTGGACCCGGGCCTGCGCACCGGTGTCAAGGTGGCGGTGGTGGACGCCACCGGCAAGCTGGTCGATACCGCAACCATCTATCCGCATGCACCGAAAAACGACTGGGATGGCGCGTTACACGTGCTGGCCAAGCTGGCGCAGAAGCATCACGTGTCGCTGATCGCGATCGGCAACGGCACCGCCTCGCGCGAGACCGATCGCCTGGCGCAGGATCTGATCGCGCAAAAGGTGCAGCCTGGCTTGCAGAAGATCGTCGTCTCGGAAGCAGGCGCATCGGTGTATTCGGCTTCCGAATTCGCCTCGCGCGAATTGCCGGATCTCGATGTGTCGCTGCGCGGCGCGGTCTCGATTGCACGCCGGCTGCAGGATCCGCTGGCCGAGCTGGTGAAGATCGATCCGAAGTCGATCGGCGTCGGCCAGTATCAGCATGATGTCGGCCAGTCGCAGCTTGCGCGCTCGCTCGATGCGGTCGTCGAGGATTGCGTCAATGCGGTCGGGGTCGATGTGAATACCGCGTCGGCGCCGCTGCTGGCACGGGTGTCGGGCCTGTCGTCGACGGTGGCGCAGGGCATCGTTGCCTGGCGCGATAGCCACGGCGCCTTCGCATCACGCGCGGCGTTGCGACAGGTGCCGCGCCTGGGCGAGAAAACCTTCGAACAGGCGGCTGGCTTTCTGCGGGTGATGGGCGGCGACAATCCGCTGGACGCTTCGGCCGTGCATCCGGAATCCTATCCGCTGGTGGAAAAAATCCTGGCCGACATCAAGCGCGACGTGCGTGGCGTGATCGGTGACACGGCGCTGTTGAAGTCGCTGGCGCCGGCCCGCTATGCCGACGAGCGGTTCGGTATTCCGACCATCACCGACATCCTGAAGGAACTGGAAAAACCAGGCCGTGACCCGCGGCCGGAGTTTTCCACAGCGACCTTCCGGGACGGCGTCGAAAAACTTTCTGATCTGCAGCCGGACATGATCCTGGAAGGCGTCGTGACCAACGTCGCCGCCTTCGGCGCGTTTGTTGACATCGGCGTGCATCAGGACGGGCTGGTGCATATTTCAGCGCTGTCGAACACCTTCGTCAAGGACCCGCACAGCGTGGTCAAGGCCGGCCAGGTGGTGAAGGTCAAGGTGCTGGAGATCGACGAAAAGCGCAAGCGCATCGCACTGACGATGCGCCTGTCGGATACGGCGCCGGTGCCGGGCAGCGCCAATCCGCAGAAGGCCGACCGTGACGACGCACGCCGGCTCGGCGCCCACCGGCAGGGCGAAAAGCGGACAGCTGCAGCGCCCAGTGCAGACGGCGCACTGGCCGCCGCCTTTGCCCGCATCAGGCCCGGCAAGTGATCCGCGAGGCGGGATTGTACGAGCAACGCGACTAGCGGTTCGACAGGGAGGACAACCGGTGATTCAAAAAGCGATCTTGCCGCTCAGGTCGTCGAAACCACCGTCGTCGCGACTGCGTTGCAGGGTGTACCTTGCGACCCTGAAGTAGTTGTAATCCGAGATCCACTTGTTGTAAGCCTGGCTGTCGCAGTAATTCATGAAATCATAGACCTGGGTGTCGTTGCGGGTGGTGTCGGTAACCTTCGACTGGGCAATCTCGCCTGTGCCGGGGCCGATGACCGTCCGGTGGCTCGCATCATAAATGGTGCCGATGCTGTTGCGCACGGCGATTCCGGAATAACCGATTGACAGGCGGTTCGACAATTCGTAGAGCTGGTAACCGTGGGTGTCGCCGATGGTGCCGCGCAAGGGGATGCGCAATGCATTGCCACTGCCGAACGGCCGGGCGGCGATGTCGGCAGCATGCGAAGGCAGCACGCCCCGACTGTAGGGGAAGGCGCCGTCATAGCCCTGCGCATTGCATCCGGGGGCATGGAACAGGCCCAGCACATGGCCCAGTTCATGCAGCAACGTTAATTGATATTGGAAATAGTAATGCGGTCCGCCGGCCATGTCGCGCGGTGCATAGACGGCTGCTGCCAGACTGCCGATGCGAAATGCAACGCCATGGGTCGGTTTGCGGAAATCAAAGTTGGCCGACGGGCTGTCTTTGGCCAGCATCAAGCCGAGGTGGACGTACTGTGCATAGCCATCCTTGCGGGCGCTGCGATATTGATCCATTGCGTTGACCACCAGGCCGACAGCGGCATCGAGCTCCTGCTGCGACCCGGTCGGAATGCCGGGCTGGCCAATCAGGTTCAAGGCGCGCACCGGCAACAAAGTGAACGCATCCGGACAGAACTTGACGTCGGCAAAAGGATAGAAAGCCAGAATCGCATTCTTCAGTTCAACCCGGTTGGACACGCTTTCCACGGTCAAGCCATCGCCGGTGATATCGGTGACGATGCGCGGACAGAGCGGCAACGTCAGCTTCCTGGGAATGACTTTTGCCGCCACGTCATAGGCAACCGGCATCATCGCGGCATTTCCGGTTGCGGCTGCTGCCTTGATGACGAACTTCAGCCCCGGCGCGGCCCAGAATTCGCCGCGCGGATCACGCTCGATGCGCGCCGTGCACACGGCGGCACCGGCGCCCGTGGCGCCAGGCTGGAAAGCAGCGCCGGTTGCCGGATACGATGCCGGCAACACTGCCGGGCAAGACAGGTCGATTTCGACTCCGGCCGGGTTGGCCGTATTGGTCAGCACGGCATAAAAACGGGCGGGCCGAGCACTGCCGGTCGGTACTGCGAAGTAGGCACGCAGGCTGAAAGGCTTGCCCGGGGCGATCAATAACGTCGCATCGGTGGCCGACTGCACCAGCGTTTGCGCAACGTCGGTTCGCGCCAGGGTGGCCGCCGCCATCGGCGCAGGCGGGTTGGACCGTGGCACTGCATCGTCGCCGCCGCAACCGCTGACGATCACTGCTGCAAGCAGGGGCAGCAGTAAAAGCTGCGCGGATTGCTGCCAGAAACGCAAATTCTTCAGAACACTTTTAATGCAGTTGAGCCCGCGGCGAAAAAATCGATGGCCGAACGAACGAATCAGCATGGATTGCCTGGCGAAATACATTTTTGCTCCGGATTGACTGGATGGATCGGAGGGTGACAGCCGGGCTACGCCATGGAGATGCGCATTGGAAGCGACATGCCCGCGTGGCGCACGGCCGACCGAAAACCACTGACGTATCGTTTCATGACTAAAACAACAACATTCTCAAATCCGGATGTCCGTGATGGAATCAATTCCCTGCAAAACGCGGTTGTCCGAGCGCTGCGCGGGCGTTTTTCTTATAATGAGCAGTTCAATTACCTATTACCCGAGGCATTCATGAGCGAAGTACAGAACTGGATCAAGGAGACCGTGACCGGCAACGAAGTCGTGCTGTTCATGAAAGGCACGGCGCAATTCCCGCAGTGCGGTTTTTCCGGCAAGGCGATTCAATTGCTGAAGTCGAGCGGCGTCAAGGACCTGGTGACGATCAACGTGCTGGAAGATCCGGAAGTACGCCAGGGCATCAAGGATTATTCCAACTGGCCGACCGTGCCGCAGCTCTACGTCAAGGGGGAATTTGTCGGGGGGTCGGACATCATGAACGAGATGTTTGCATCCGGCGAACTGCAGACCCTGCTGAAAGCCGGTTGAACGCGCAACCGACATCGCCGATGTCATCGATTCCCGAGACGCCGCGCCGACTGATCATCGCCATCACCGGCGCAACCGGTGCGGTGTATGGCGTGCGGTTGCTGGAAGTGCTGCGCGAGATACCCGGCATCGAGACGCATTTGATGGTGTCCGAGGCAGGTGTGCTGAATTTGCATCAGGAACTCGACCTGGACCGGGCCGCGGTCGGCCGCCTGGCCGACGTGGTGCACAACGTGCGCGATGTCGGCGCATCGATTGCCAGCGGCTCGTTTCTCTCCGAAGGCATGATCATCGCGCCCTGTTCCATGAAGACCCTGGCGGCAGTCGCGCATGGCCTGTCCGACAACCTGATTACCCGGGCGGCGGACGTGGTGCTCAAGGAGCGCCGGCGGCTGGTGCTGATGGTGCGCGAGACGCCGTTCAATCTGGCGCACCTGCGCAACATGACGGCGGTGACCGAGATGGGCGGCGTGATCTTCCCACCGCTACCGGGCTTCTATCAACGTCCGACGTCAATTGCCGAACTGGTGGACCACACGGTCGGCCGCGTGCTTGACCTGTTTGCAGTGCCGCATTCCTTGACGCCACGCTGGGCTGGAATGAAGTCCTGATCGACGTTTTGATGCCAGGTCAAGCTAAGCATGCGGCTTGACCCCGGCCTCGCACCAGGATTTCCTGGATTTCCATCAGGATCAAGACGGGAAACGGTCGCCGGTCAGGGTCGGCTACCGGCGTCGTCCGAATGCGCTTTCTGCTTTGCCTGGTGCAGGATGATGGTCTTGACCAGCACATCCATGTCGAGCGGCTTGACCAGGTGACTGTCGAAACCGGCGGCAAGCGCGCGCTTGCGGTCGGCATCCTGGCCATAGCCGGTCAAGGCGATCAGGGTCATGCCGCGCAAGACCGGATCTGCCCGTAACCGGCGCGCGACTTCGTACCCGTCCACATCCGGCAGTCCGATGTCGACCACGGCGATGGCCGGCTGCTCCCGTGCGGCAACGTTCAAACCGTCAGTGCCATTGGCCGCTTCGAGCACCGGATAACCCAGCATGCCGAGCAGCATTGCCATCATCTCCCGGGAATCTGCGTTGTCTTCGATCAGCAGTACCGTCGAGCTCGACGGCGGCTCCACGCGTTCTGCCGGTGGCGGCACGGCCACGACCGGCACGCTGATCGATTTCGACAACGGAAACCGGACCACCACTGTCGTGCCAGTACCGGTGCCAGCGCTCGATATCGAGATCGTGCCCTCATGCAGCTGCACCAGCTGGCGCACCAGGTTCAGGCCGATGCCGAGCCCGCCCAGCGCATGATCTTCCTGCGCCACGCCATGGACGAAGGCATCGAAGATATTGGGCATCAGTTCATCGGAAATGCCGATGCCGAAGTCGCGCACCGTCCAGATCGCTTCCGTAGCATCGCAGGCCACCGAGATCTCGATCCGTCCGCGCATCGACGAAAACTTCAGCGCATTGCCGAGCACGTTGCCGATGATCTGATCCAGCCGGGTACGGTCGGCATCGATCCAGACCGGCTCCGCCTCGACTGCGATGTCGCACTGGCCGACCCGGCCGGCTGCCTGCAGGGTCTCGACGCTGGCGTGGACCACGGTCGCCAGATCGAGCGGTTGACGGGTCAGCTTGATCTTGCCCATCGACATGCGGCTCAGGTCGAGCAAGTCGTCGACGATGTGGCTCAGGTGATTGCTCTGCCGCTCGATGATCGTATGGGCGCGGGTGTTGAGCGCGGCGGATGCGTCACGCGCCTTCATGACGGCAATTGCACCACTGATGGCGCTCAGAGGGTTGCGGAGTTCATGGCCGAGCATGGCCAGAAACTGATCCTTTGCGGTGTTCTGCTGCTCGGCCTGCTGGCGCGCGATACGTTCGTTTTCCAGCAGCCGCGCCCGTTCGGATTCGGCCTCCTGGCGCGAATGCCGTTCGTGCATGAGGATCGTGCCGGCACCAGCCAGAGCGCTTGAGAGCGAGTCGAGTTCGGCCACCCCGCTCGCCTGCGCCAGCGGCGCCTCGCCGCGCGCCAGCGCTGCCGCCGATGCATCGACGCTGCGAATCGCGCGCACCAGCCGCCGGCTGACCAGCGCCGCCGTGCCTGCCGCAGCCAGCAAGGCTGCCAGCAAGCCAAGAGCGGCCACCTGCACCGCTCGCACGGCAGCCGATTCGATCACGCTGGCTGGCGCCGTCACCAGCACGCTCCAGCCAGATACCTCGGAGCGGGTGTAGACGGTGAAGGCATCGATGTCTTCCCAGGTCGCATGGCGCAGTTCCCCGTCGGCCCCAGCGAGGGTTGCGCGGACGACTTCCGGGCGTGCCGGCCGGCCGATCATTGCGGCGGAGTTTTTGCTGCGCGCAATGAAGTTGCCTTCACGGTCGACCACTGCCGTGGTCCAGTTGGCAGGAATGCGACCTCGCCCGAAAACGCCGGCGAAATAGTCTGTCGAAAACGCCTGCGAAAGCACATACCGGCGCCCGTCGGCCAGCCGGACCGGCATCCCGATCGTCGTCAGGTATTCTTTTGTCACGGGGCCGACCACCAGGTTCGACACCATCGGGTTCTGACTTTCCAGCACCCTTGCAATCCGCTTCGTCGCTTCCGGCGAGCCGCCCGGCAGCGCCGTGCCGAACGGTACCCGGGTGTTGAAAATCTGTTTTCCATCCCGCTCGAGCAGCACCGTCCAGCTGTCTGCTCCCGGCGTCAATCCCGCTGCCTGGCGATAGAAAGCGGCCAGATCGCCCTGCACCAGTTGCGGCGAACCCGCCAGCACCCGCAGGCCGGCGGCGGCACTGCCGAGATCGCGGTCGATCATCAATGCAGTCGAACGGGCCGTCTCGTGCAGGCTTTTCAATGCCGACTGGCGCTCGGCCTCGCGCAGCAAATTCAAGGCCACCGCAGAAAACACGACAACAGGGAGCAACGCCGCCATGGCGATCAAAGCCAGGTGAGCGCGGATCTTCATCGCCGGCGCTCGTTGCAGCGCTCTCCCGAGGTATCCGTCATGCAGCAAGCAAGAGTCATGTTCAATTAATTTACTGTCGGCAACCGCCTTTATACCAATTTATCGGCCTGGGGTCTGTATCCTGGGCCGCTCTGCGGCGATGAACACTAGTTCACGATGCTTGAGTAATCGCAGGTTTTCGCGGTGCCGTAGGAGGGATCGCCGAAGGTCGCATTGCTGCACGCCAGCGGGGCAATGCCCGTGCGATAGGCGAAATAGCCATTTGCCCCATACCGGACCCGGCGATTGCCGGCGTAATTGCAGGTGCCGCCTTCAGTGGCGCAGCGGGTCCATGTTTCGGTCGGGGTCGGGGCGGGCGGGGGGCTCGTGCCGGTGCCGGCGTATTGACACGCCTTGATCACACCCGGTACCGGATCGCCAAACACGGCATTGGTACAGGCAATGCTGGTCGTGGCTGTCCTGGTGGCGTAGACGCCGTTGGCCCCGTATCGGACCTGGGTCGTGCCGGCGAAGCTGCAGACGGCATTTTCGGCAGCGCAGTTCATCCACGCAGTCGCTGGCGGTGGAGCCGGTGCCGGCTGGGGAGCCGGCGCAGCCGCTGCCAGGCCGCTCAAGGCGGCACCGGCATCGACGATACCGGCGCCACAGGTGGCCCGCGTGCAATCGGCGCCGGTACCGACCGGGAACGCGCGTGCGGTCTGTTGCAGACGTTGCATGACCTGCGCCGGCGTCAGCGCCGGATTGACCGACAACATCAGCGACACCGTTCCTGCCACATGCGGCGTCGCCATGCTGGTCCCCTGATAGGTGGCATAGCCATCGGCACCTGGCGTGGTACTGCCGCTGTTCAAAGTCGACAGCACGCCACCACCACCGCCACCGCCAGGCGCTGCGATGGCGACCTTGGCGCCGAAGTTGCTGTAACTGGCCTTGCCACCGGTGCGGGTGGTGGCCGCTACGGTAATGACGCCATTGCAACTGGCCGGTTCCGTCCCGGCTGCATCGGTTGCGCTGTTGCCGGCAGCGACCACTACCACCATGCCCCGCGCCACCACGTCGTTGATCGCGCTCTGGAACTGGGCCGAGCAGGAGCCCGTTGCCCCACCCAGGCTCAGGTTGGCAACCCGCGCCGGATTCGGATTGTGCGGCACGTTCGGAATGTCGATGCCGGCGGCCCAGCGCAGGCCGTCGACGATGTCGGAGGTGTAGCCGCCGCATTTGCCAAGCACCCGTACCGGCAGCAGTTTCGACACCCAGTTGATGCCGGCGACACCGGCGCTGTTGTTCGAATTCGCGCCCAGCGTGCCGGCTACATGCGTGCCGTGCCAGGAACTGGCGCTGCCGTTGCAACCGTAGTCTCCCGGATCGGCTGCGTTCGCGTCGCGTCCGTCGCCGTCATTTGCATAAGCGGTGTCGCCGATGAAATCGTAGCCCGGCAGGACACGGCCGTTCAGGTCTGCATGCGCAAGAATGCCGGTATCGATCACGGCGGTGACAATCGCCGTCGAGCCTTGTGTCACATCCCAGGCCGGCGGCAAGTTGATGCCTCCGGCAGCTTCGAAGTAATGCCACTGCTGCGCATACATCGGATCGTTCGGAATCGCCTGGGTCACCAGGCGATGATCGACTTCCGCGCTCAGCACGCGCGGATCGTTGGCCAGCCGCCGCGCGAGCAAGCGCGCTTCTGCAACGCTGACCTGCCGGTCAAGCCTGACCACATGAGCCGCGCCGGACATGCGGCGCAGATGGATCAACGGCACCGCCGTGGTGGCGCCGAGCGCGCGCACCCGCTGTTCGACATCGACGGCGGATCCGTCGCGCAGGCGCAGGATGATGCGGTCGGTGCTGGCAGTCGGGTCGTCGGCACTGCCGAGCACCGGGGTGTTGCGCGGATAATCGCTGTTGTGACCGGCTGCTGCCGGCAGTGGCATGGCGAAGGCCAGCGACACCAGCACGGCCAGTGCGCCTGGAAAAAATCCGCCATGCGAGTCGTTCGTTCGCTGGCACTGCCGAGGGGGGAGGCAACCGTCTGAGGTGTAACGAACGGCATCGAACAGGTGTGGCAGGTAGCGACTGCAGCCGCCGAACATGAATGACTTCATTAAACAAACTCCGTACAGGCTTCTCCCTGAAGCGTGCAGGTTTCATGCATCGGCAAATTTTGTTGACCCCTGGCGCACTGCGCCTGCTCTGGATGGCTGGCGGCAGTAGCACCGATGTGAACATCGGTAGGCAAAGATGGAATTCCGGCTGAAACGTGCAGTCGGATGCTAACAGCGCGCAGGATTTATAGAAATTATTTTATGGCAACTAATCGTTGTTTTCATTCACCATTCATCGGTTGCCATATTCATTGATCAGCGTGACTGACGAGTGTCATGTCAATTATTTTTACGGCTACTGATCAGAGGTGACAGTAGCCCGAGTTCGGAGAGGCAAGGCAATAACGGCGACTTGATAACCTCGACCGCAAGCTTTGCACGTCAAAAAAGTGGCGGACAAGTGCCACCCCCCCCTCTTGCGTCACATACCCGGCACGTTGCGACAAGGCTTTTGCATGTACTGGACGCAGGTTGCAAGCGTTTAATTTATCGTTGAAAAATTGAAGAATGTTTTACCTTTTGGTAATAATTCGATCTAGACTCGCGGCAATTCTGTCCAGGAAAATTCTTTGATGCCTACGCTCTTGAACCGAGTTTCGACGCCAAAAAATTCATGCTTGATGGGTGGCGCTGTCTTTTTGGCAGGCAGCATCATCTTGACGGGCTGGATGATTGGCCTGCCCAAGCTGACCACTTTGGGACTAGGGAGTGGCACGGTGTCGATTGGCGCTGCCCTGGGCTTCATGTTAACCGGCATTGCACTCATGCTGCGGCAGGTTGTTCTGTCGCCCCGGTCATTGATGCTACAGCGACTCTGTGGTGGCTTGATTGTGACAATCACGGCCGTCGGTGTCGTCAAAACAGTTGTGGAAAGTCAAGTCACTGCGCAATCAGGCTTTTTTAGCCGGGCAATCTTGATGAACCCAGCAGGGATCGTTGGATTGCTCATCATGGGCAGTATTTTTTTGATGTCAGCGCGCAAACAGTCACCACGCGTTCAGAAAGCGATTCGTATAGGTACGGTTGTCATCGCCTTGATCGGTGGTGCAATCCTGCTCGGGTCTTTTATCAACACTGACTATCTATACGTGACCGGGACGGCCAAGCCGGTCGCGCAATCGGGCGCGGTGCTGTTCGTGTTGATTGCATTTGCCCTGTGGTCTGGCTGGCTCAACGCCGAGCGGAATCAAGCCGGCGATGGAGCAGACACCCACCAAATTTATCGGACCATTGACATCCTGGTCACGGTAATCGTCGCAACGGTTTCCTTGGTTGCATTCAGCCTGTCGCAAGGCCGAACAGAACAAATCATGCTGGACCAACTGAGTATCACCGGCAAAGACAAGCGAAACTATTTTGAAACGGTGCTTCAGGCTCGCCTGGACAAGGCACGGCTGATCAGCTCCCGACCGGCGCTGGTCAACTTCGTGCGAGAAGACAGCCAGGCGGGTGGAAAAGATCCGAGCAAGCATGCGCCACTGCTCCAATCTGCAACCACATTGCTGCAGCAGGGTTTTTCCGCAATATCCTATACCGACGACCAGGGCACGGTGTTGGCCGCAGCAGGCCAATCGGTGACAGAACCAGAGCAACGACTGCATTTATGGGGCCAGCGCGATATCGAACTGTTATGGGACCATGGATACGTGTTGCGCACTCGGCTGCCACTGATCGATGAAGCAGGCAGCACCGGTTTCCTGACCAGCGAACAGCGCCTTGACGAACTCACCCGAATGCATCAGGACGCGCTTCGGGAAGGCGATACGGGCGACATGGTCGTCTGTGCGCTGGTGAACCAAAAACAGGATTGTTTCCCGTTTCGCTGGCGTTCCCATGCCGGTCAATACAATGCGTATTTAGACGGAAAACCGCTGCCATTGACCCGCGCGGCAAGCGGCGAAATCGCTACCGATGTCACGACTGATTTTCGTCGACAGCGCGTCATGGCCGCGCTCGGCCCGATCGGTAAAACCGGACTTGGCATGGCCGTCAAGCGCGACATGATCGAATTATATGCGCCGGTACGCAGGCAGTTTTTCACCGCGTTACCATTTCTCGCAGTGCTGATTTTTGGCAGCGTATGGGCCATGCGCGCCTTGGTGCATCCGCTGGTCAAGGCCCTGGATGCATCCCGCTTGACGATGCGATCGATGGCTTTGACAGACAGTCTGACCGGGCTGGCCAATCGCGCATTATTCATGGATCGATTGGGGCAGACCATGGCGCGCGCGCGGCGCACCAGCAATCTCATGGCAGTGATGTACCTCGATCTGGATCATTTCAAGACCATCAATGACACGCTTGGCCATCAAACAGGGGATGCCGTCTTGCAATGGACAGCGCGGCAACTTGAGTCCTCTGTGCGCGCCACCGATACGGTCGCGCGACTGGGCGGTGATGAATTCACCATCATCCTTGAAAATCTTTCCGGCCGAGAGGATGCAGAACGCATTGCCCGCGCCATTCTGCAGTTCGAAAATTCCAATCCCGTACCGTTGTCGCACAACGTGCTGAAACAGATTAGTACCAGCATCGGCATCGCGTTTTACCAAGGCGAAGACATGACTGCCGAGGCATTCTTGAATCAGGCTGACCGCGCGCTTTATCGGTGCAAACAGGAAGGCCGAGCGGGGTATCGCATGGCTGTCGATGACAATGACAATAACGACAACAATAACAATAACAATAATGACCTGCCCTTCCCAAACCTGGCTTCCCCGGTGGCTTGACGGACTTGCCACCCGACTACCTCGATACGAACGAACGATGACCGGGTTTTCCGGTTTTCGACGTCAGACGGCCATGAGACGCGCATCCGGTACCGGTTCGCGAGACAAGCTTGGTTTCATCACTCTGCTGCCGGCCGGCCCCGCCGTACCTGCTTCAAGCCAGCAACTTTCGTGGCTACGGCATCTGTGTCGAGCGCACAAACAAGCATGATTCCGATCCTGATCAACTC
The DNA here is from genome assembly GCA_043729515.1 of Herminiimonas sp. Taxonomy (GTDB): domain Bacteria; phylum Pseudomonadota; class Gammaproteobacteria; order Burkholderiales; family Burkholderiaceae_D; genus JANXSS01. The sequence continues at coordinate 3,030 of JAYTLK010000235.1, read as the reverse complement.
ACTTTTCTTGACGTCCAGGCCGGCGGCGTTGCAAGTCTTCTTCAGCTTGCGCAAGGCGTCATGCTCGTCTTCCGGCATCGTGAAGCCGTCGCGCACCAATTTTACTTTTGCAGGTTTGCGGCTTTTTTGACCGCCTTGCACCGCGTTATCTTCCGGCACAACGACTTGCTCGCGTTCCTTGACGACCCTGGATGCCTGCGCTCGGGAAACGCCTGTGTCTTGCCCTTCCGCGCTCTTTGCTGCCGATGATGGCGCACTGCGCTTGCGCGCGATGTTCGGCGCGGCCTTGCGTGCAGTGTTGGTCATTGGCGTCTCTGGCTTGCTCTGCTTTGCGGTAACCCGCGCAGATGCAATGGAACTGCGGGCGCGCGATGGCTTCGGGGGAAGGGAAGAATTTTTCATCGGCGACCCTGTAATTGTTTATACATTTTCATGATATGGCCGTATTTCGCGATTTGCAAGCTCCTCCGCCGGGTCGGCCGGCAACCGCCTAGTCAGATTGATTTCCAACAAAACGGATTGGCGTCGCATGCTACGCGCCGGACACCGTATTGCGCCTGGCAGCAGAAACATTTTCCCGGACTGGTGTCGGCACGGGGCTGAACAGGTTTCGACGTTGCATCAGGCATGCCATTGCCTCTGCCGAAACGAGCGCCTGATAAGCGTCATGGCGTCAGCACCGTCGCGCGGACAAACGCTGATACCAACCGAGGCGCCGACGGACTGTGCATCTTCTTCGACCAGGAACGGCAAGCGACCTCTCACCGATCCGGTCCCTCCTGCTCTCGCATTTGCGCAAGGCGGGTTGCGCAGTTCCCCGCTACCGCCGTGCATAACAGCGCATCCCCGATCGCCAACTGGCGCTGAATCGGCCTGAATAACGCCAGGTACTTTTGCGAGGCAGATTCTCCGCCCGGTAAAGCCAAGCGGGCGGAATTGTTGCTCGCCACCCATCCAAAATACGCTATCCCCAATCGGTTCAGCCGCATGTCGGTGCCAGGGTTCTGCGCCAGGACCGCGTCGACGCAGGAGGTGAATTCGCCCGCGTCCTCATGCATGAACGATTGACACTGGCGGCTCGCCGCGTTTGCAGCGTTGCGAACAAGGTCCAGCGGGCGATCATTCGATTGCGTGATCGATTGGCCGCATCCGGCGCACAGAAATAAAGGCAAAAAAAGGAACACCGATCGATTTGTCCACATCGCATTCCCTGCTGCAAATAAAAGGCAACAATCGTATCTGCCAAATATGTCACATTGATTTCGCTGAACGGTCACCGCACTGTCATCGTCCCCTTCTACACTCGCCGATCCGATCGATGCAAGAGTGCCAGGAGGAGACACCATGAAACGCAACGCAGCCCTGATCGCCGGCAGCATGACCATCGCACTCGCGAGTGCCATCGCCGCATGTGGCGCAGGTAACGAGGCACCGCCGCCGGTGCAGTTGACCTTGATCGGCTTGAATGACTTTCATGGCAATCTGCAGCCACCATCCGGCAGCGTCGTCGTGGCTGATCCAGCCAATCCGGCAGGCAGCCGCGTGTCGGCAGGCGGCGCGGCCTACCTGGCGACACTGGTGGCAAGCCTGAAGGCCCAGAACCCGGACCAGACCCTGGTGGTAGCCGCGGGCGACATGATCGGCGCCTCGCCACTGGCATCCGGATTGTTTCACGACGAGCCGACCATCGACGCGCTTGGCATGATCGGTCTGGATATCTCTTCAATCGGAAATCATGAGTTCGACAAGGGCCGCGATGAGCTGCTGCGCATGCAGAACGGCGGCTGCCTGCCGACATCGGCAGACGGCACGCGCGGCGTGATCGGCGTCGACACCTGCATGAACGACGGCCGCTTTGCAGGCGCAAAGTTCCAGTATCTCGCCGCGAACGTGATCGACCAGAAAACCGGCGCCACCTTGTTCCCGGCGACCAGCGTGAAAACAGTCGGCGGCGTCAAGGTCGGCTTCATCGGCCTGACTCTCAAGGACACTCCCTCGGTCGTCACGCCTGCTGGTGTCGCCGGCTTGCAATTCATCGATGAGGTCACGACCGTGAACCAGGCCGTGCCAGCGTTGAAGGCGCAGGGCGTGTCTGCGATCGTGGTCCTGGTGCACCAGGGCGGGTCCACCACCGCTGCCGTCGCCAACGACAAGACTTGCCCGGGATTCAGTGGCGACATCGTGGCGATCGCCGACAAGCTCGATCCCGCGATCGACGTCATCATCAGCGGTCATACCCATCAGGAATATGTCTGCACCCGGCCGGACGGCAAGCTGATTACCCAGACCGGCTTCTACGGGCGCATCGCCACCCGGATCGATCTCACCATCGATCCGGGCAGCCGCAAGGTCATCAAGAAAGAGGCCAACAACATCGTGGCCGTCAATGACGTTGGCGTGAAAGATGCCAAGGGCGTATTGATTCCGGTGCCGGCCGGTCAGACCGTGCAGGCCAAAAACACCGCAGTCGACGCGCTGGTGCAGCGCTACGTCGCTCTGACGGCGCCGATCACATCGGTCGTGCTTGGCAACATCACGACATTCCTGGACCGCAAGACCAATCCCGCTGGCGAGAGCACGCTGGGCGACGTGCTCGCCGATTCTTTTCTGGCCGCGTCATCGGATGCGTCTTATGGCGCCAACCCGGCCGTCATTGCCTTTACCAATCCAGGAGGCATCCGCGCTGACCTGAGCACGGCGTTGCAAGTAAGCTTCGGGCAGTTGTATAACGTACTTCCATTCGGCAATAACCTGGTGACGATGGACCTGACCGGCGACCAGTTACTACGCTTGCTGGAACAGCAATGGGAGAGCCCACAACCGGCCGGCGGCCGCATCCTGCCACTTGCGCGCGGGCTGACCTATACCTGGGATGCTGCCAAACCAGGCGGCGCTGCGCCAAAGACCGGCAATCGGATCGTGCTCGGATCCTTGAAACTGAATGGCAGCGCAATCGACCCGGCGCGCAAATACCGGGTTACGGTCAACAATTTCATGGCCTCGGGCGGCGACAATTTCACAGTATTGACC
>JAYTLK010000234.1:0-14019 GCA_043729515.1 Herminiimonas sp. | reverse complement strand
GTCTCGATTATGCAACGCTGGCGGCCTTGGTCGATGCCACGGCACACCGTTTGCTGACTGCCGGACCTGGTCTGGGCCGTGGCGACCGGGTTGCGGTGTATCTGGAAAAACGCATCGAGAACGTGGCTGCCATGTTCGGCGCTTCTGCGGCTGGTGCCGTCTTCGTGCCGGTCAATCCGCTGCTCAAGCCGGAACAGGTCGGCTACATCCTCGCCGATTGCAATGTCCGCATTCTGGTGACCTCCGCCGATCGGCTCAAGCTGCTTGCCGCAACCCTGGCGGCATGTCCTGACCTGCACACGGTCATCGTGGTGGACGTCAAGGGTCCCCTTGCTGCGATCGACGGCCTCGAGATCGATTCATGGAATGCCTCCGAAGCGTCGGCGGCAGGTGGCGACGGCGGGCAGCCGCACCAGCCGCATCGCATCATCGATACCGACATGGCGGCGATCCTGTACACCTCCGGCAGCACCGGCAAGCCGAAAGGCGTCGTGCTTTCCCACCGCAACATGGTGGCCGGTGCGAAAAGCGTCGCCGGCTACCTCAACAACACGCCGGCCGACCGCCTGCTGGCGGTGCTGCCATTGAGCTTCGACTATGGCCTGAGCCAGCTGACGACGGCGTTTCTGGTCGGCGCGACCGCGGTGCTGATCAATCACCTGCTGCCACGCGACATCCTCAAGGCCGTCGCCGCCGAGCGCATCACCGGCCTGGCCGCCGTGCCGCCGTTGTGGATCCAGATTGCCCAGCTCGACTGGCCGTCCGACTGCACGCTGCGTTACCTCACCAATTCCGGCGGCGCGATGCAGCGTCCCACGCTCGACGCCTTGCGCCGTGCGCTGCCCCATGCGCAGCCATACTTGATGTATGGCCTGACCGAAGCCTTTCGCTCCACCTACTTGCCGCCGGCCGAGCTGGACCGCCGTCCGGATTCGATGGGCCAGGCAATCCCGAATGCCGAAGTGATGGTGCTGCGGCCGGACGGCACCGCATGTGCGCCGAACGAGGCCGGCGAATTGGTGCATCGCGGCGCGCTGGTCTCGCTCGGATACTGGAATGACCCGGAAAAGACCGCGCAGCGTTTCAAGCCGTACCAATCGGCCCACCGCGGCATCGTGCTGGGCGAGATGGCGGTCTGGTCCGGCGACACGGTGCGCAAGGATGAAGATGGTTTTCTGTACTTCATCAGCCGCAACGATGAAATGATCAAGACCTCCGGCTACCGCGTCAGCCCGTCCGAAGTCGAGGAAGTGGTGTATGCCCGGGAGCAGGTGGCCGAAGCCGCCGCCATCGGCGTGAAGCATCCGACGCTCGGCCAGGCGATCGTGGTGATGGCGCTGCTGAAAGATGGCGTGACGATGACGGAAGCTGAATTGCTGGCCGCATGCCGTCCGCATCTGCCGTCCTATATGTTGCCCGCAAAAATTTTACTCTCGGCAAGTGCGCTACCGCGCAATCCAAACGGCAAGATCGACCGCAAGCTGCTGAGCCAGCAACTGGACACCATTTTTACCGAAACGGCGACATGACCACCTCTGTTCCCTCATCGCCGCCGGCGGCCCGCCCGCAACATGCGCCGCTGACCCAGTTCGACATCACCGACGATTGCCTGCAGATCGGCGGCATGTCGCTGCTGCGCCTGGCTGCCCGGGTGGGCAGCACGCCGTTCTATGCCTACGACCGCGCACGGTTGACCGAACGTGTCGCGCTCCTGCGCCAGCACCTGCCGCCGGACATCCATCTGCATTACGCCATGAAGGCCAATCCGATGCCGGCCGTGGTGCAGCACATGGCCACGCTGGTCGATGGCATCGACATCGCCTCGGGTGGCGAGTTGCGGGTCGCCCTCGATACGCCGATGGCGCCCGAATGCGTCAGCTTCGCCGGTCCGGGCAAGAGCGACGCCGATCTGTCGAGTGCGATCGCCGCCGGCGTCGTGCTGAACATGGAGTCGGAAAACGAGATGGAGCGCATTGCCGTGATCGGCGCGCGGCTGGCGATCCGGCCGCGGGTGGCAGTGCGGGTCAACCCCGATTTCGAACTCAAATCCTCCGGCATGAAGATGGGTGGCGGCCCGAAGCAGTTCGGCGTCGATGCCGAACGCGTGCCGGCCATGTTGAAACGGCTGGGACAGCTGGCGCTCGACTTCGAAGGATTTCATATCTACAGCGGCTCCCAGAACCTGAAGGCGGCCTCGATCCAGGATGCGCACGAAAAGACCTTCGCGCTGGCGGTCCGGCTGGCGGCCGATGCGCCGACCCCGCTGCGCACGCTGAACATCGGCGGCGGCTTCGGCATCCCGTATTTCCCGGGCGAAGAGCGGCTCGACCTGGCGGCAGTGGGCGCCAATCTGATGCGCCTGATGCCGCAGGTGAAGCAGACGCTGCCAGGCACGCAGATCGTGATCGAACTCGGCCGTTACCTGGTCGCCGAAGCCGGAATCTATGTCAGCCGCGTCATCGAGCGCAAGGAGTCGCGCGGCCAGGTGTATCTGGTCACCGACGGCGGCCTGCATCATCACCTGTCGGCGTCCGGCAACTTCGGCCAGATCATTCGCAAGAATTATCCGGTCGTCATCGGCAACCGGGTCGCCGGTGGTCGACGTGAACCGGTGTCGGTCATCGGGCCACTGTGCACGCCGCTGGACCTGCTGGCCGACCGCATGGAACTGAGCCATGCCGACGCCGGCGACCTGGTCGTGGTGTTTCAGTCCGGCGCATATGGCCTCTCGGCCAGTCCGACCGCTTTCCTGAGCCACCCGGTGGCAGCCGAAGTGCTGGTCTGACGACTGCCCATTACCCATGATGAAGAGAGAATGTGATGTCTGAATTTGCCGGAGCGCGGCGATGAGCGGTGTATGTGGCTGGATCGGCCATGGCGGCAGTACCGCCGACAACCGGGTCCTGATCGAATCGATGGTCGCGCCAATGGCGCGTTTCGATGGCGTGGCGCCCAGGACCCTGGAAGGGCGCCGCAGCGCGGTCGCGGTCGCCGGCGCGGCTGACGCCACCCATCTGTATCAACGCGATGGCCTGACGGTGGCGCTCTGGGGCCAGGTGCGCCTGCGTGATGCCAGGCATGTGCGGCAGGCCGTCGACGAAGGCCTCGGCAAGACCCTGGCCGATCTATGGCGCCACTCGCCCGATGCAGTGTGCGCCAGCCTGTCGGGCGCTTTCTCGCTGTGCATCATCGACGAAGACTCGGGCGACGCCTTGCTGGCGGTCGACCGCATGGGCACCCAGCCACTGTCGTATCAGGTGGTCGGGGACGCGCTGGTCTTCGGTTCTTCCGCCGATGCGATCAACCGGCATCCGCTGACGCCGGCGGCGATCGATCCGCAGGGCATCTACAATTACGTGTATTTCCACATGGTGCCGAGCCCGGGCACGGTGTACCGCAAGCAGCAGAGGCTCCTGCCGGGGCACTCGCTCCAGTTCAGCAAGGGCAAGCTCAAGACGGCACCCTACTGGCGCATGCAGTTCGAGGAAAACGGCACGACAGCCTTCCCCGAGCTGCAGCAGGAATTCCTGCGGGTGCTGCGCAGCAGCGTGCGCGATGCATCCGGCAGCGCGCCGGTCGGCGCCTTTCTGAGTGGCGGCACCGACAGCTCGACCATCGCCGGCATTCTCTGCGAAGTCGGCGGCAAGCCGGCCAAGACCTATTCGATCGGCTTCGAGGCACAGGGCTATGACGAGATGGAATATGCCCGCATCGCTTCGCGCCATTTCGGTACCGAGCATCACGAGTATTACGTTACCCCCGACGACGTCGTGGCCGCGATCCCGCAGGTGGCGTCCGTGTTCGATCAGCCATTCGGCAATGCTTCCGCGGTCCCGGCGTTCTACTGCGCCAGGATGGCCCGCGCCGATGGTGTCGCCCGCATGTTCGGTGGCGATGGCGGCGATGAACTGTTTGGCGGCAACGAGCGTTACTCCAAACAACATGTCTTCGCGCTTTATGAAAAAGTGCCGATGCTGTTGCGTCGTGCGTTGCTTGAACCGGTGGTGTCGCACTTTCCCGGCGGCGAGCATATCCGTGTGGTGCGCAAGGCGCGCAGCTACATCGAGCAGGCATCGGTGCCGATGCCGGCGCGGCTGGAGACCTACAATCTGCTTGGCCGCTACGGTCCGGCACAAGTCTTTACCGCCGATTTTCTGGCTGGCGCCGATGTGAAGGCGCCGCTGGCCAGCCTGACCGACACGTATGGCCGCAGCAGTGCGCCGAGCCTGATCAACCGCATGCTCGAACTCGATCTGAAGATCACGCTGGCCGACAACGACCTGCCGAAGGTGGTCAAGTCGTGCGAGCTGGCCGGCATGGAAGTGGCGTTTCCATTTCTCTCCGACGAGATGGTCGCCTTCTCGGCACGACTGACGCCGAAGCAGAAATTGAATGGCACCCAGCTGCGCTATTTTTTCAAGGAAGCCCTGCGTGGATTCCTGCCCGACGCAATCATCACCAAGCAAAAGCATGGATTCGGCCTGCCGTTCGGCGTCTGGCTACAACATCACAAGCCGCTGCAACAGTTGGCCACCGACAGCCTGAACGACCTGAAAAAACGGCGGATCGTGCGCGCCGATTTCATCGACACCCTGGTCGGCCAGCATCTGGCCGAACATGCCGGCTATCACGGCACGATGGTGTGGGTGCTGATGATGCTGGAGCAGTGGTTCCGCCAGCGCGAAGGCATGCATGGAATTGGCCATGGCTGAAACCGGCGCATTCCCGATTGCGGTGGTCGTCCCGTTCTATCAGAAAAAGGCGGGTATCCTGACCAGGGCAGTGCGCTCGGCCCTGGCGCAGACCGTATCGCAAGTGCATCTGGTGATCATCGACGATGCCTCCCCGGTGCCGGCGCGAAGTGAACTTGCGGCGTTGCTTGCCGAGCACCCGGGACGCATCACCATCATCGAGCAGGCCAATGCCGGACCGGCGGCGGCGCGCAATCATGGTTTGCGCAGCGTGCCTGCGGGAACCGAGTTCGTCGCATTCCTGGATTCGGACGACGAGTGGACCGAGTGCCATCTCGACAATGCCTTGACCGCGTTGCAGGCAGGCGAAGGCAACGATTTCTACTTCTCCGATCATTATCAATTGAACCAGACGGTCAGCGCCTTCAAGCGCGCCGGTCGCGTCGACGTGACCCGACACCCGGCGATTGCCGGCGCGCCGCATCTGCACCGCTATGCCGGCGACATGTTCGATCAGATCCTGATGGGTAACATCATCGGTACTTCGACCGTGGTGTATCGCTATGCCAGCTTCCCGGCGTTGCGGTTTCGGGAAGAGTTCGTCTATGCCGGCGAGGATTATCTGTTCTGGCTGGAATTGTCGCGTCTCACTTCCCACATCGTGTTTTCCGAACAGGTCGAGGTGCGGTACGGAGAAGGCGTGAATATTTTCTCGGGTTCCGGATGGGGAACGGAAAAGTCGCTGATCCGTACCCATCACGAGATGAAGTTCAAGCATGCCCTGGGCAAGCTGTTTCCGCTGAGCGTACCGCAGCAGGCGGCGGCCGATGCTGCCCTGCGCACGTTGCGGCGCAGTTTCGTGGCCGATGTCATGCACCGATTGTCCCATCGCGCGCCACTGCAACCGGCAGTCCTGCGCGCGCAATGGCGTGTCGATCCGCGCACCTTCCTGTATTTCGTGCCGCTGGCAATTTCCATCGTGCTTGGGCGCCGCCACTAGAGACCGCTGACAGCCGTGCCAAATTCATCAAGTCCCACTCCTGATCCGGCGCGCCGGACACGGACGCACTGGTCAATCGCCTTGTTCGTTGCCCGCGAAACCGTCGCCACCCTCCGGCTGAGCCTGCAGGCGGCAATATCGGCATGCGGCACGACACCCGCCGACATTGCCGTGCTGGTCAATGGCAATGAACCACTGGCACAGGAAGCCATTGGCATCGTCAACGGACTCGACGCGCTGCCGCCCGGTTGCCGGGTGCAACTCTGGAACATTGCGCCCGGCGACAAGGCGCATGCCTGGAACGTGTTCGTGCATCAGATCGCGGTCGATGCGGACCTGTGCTTTTTCATCGATGGCTACGTGCAGGTCTGGCCGGACGCCTTGCGCTTGCTGGCCGATGCAGTGGCGGCACGGCCGGACGCGCGGGCGGCGACCGGCGTGCCGACGGTCGGACGCAGTGCCGCTGCACTGCGCTGCAAGATGCTGGCAAGTGGCGGTCTGCATGGCAATCTGTATGTCTTTCCGCGGGTCGTCATGGAGGCGCTGCAGAACCGGGGATTCCGGTTGCCGGTCGGCTTGTATCGCAATGATTCCCTGCTCGGTGCGCTTTGCAACTATGACCTCGATCCGGCCAGCGCGACATGGAACACGCAGCGGGTGCTGGTGCATCCGGAGGTATCCTGGGGCCTGCAGGAAAACCATGTCTCTGCGCTGGGATGGCTTAGCGGTCAATTCAAGCGACGCTTGCGGCAGGCGCAGGGCGAACTGGAGAACGTCGCCGTCCGGGATCATTTTTCAATAAAAAAACTGCCGCCTGAAACGCTGCCCGCCACCGTGAATGCACTGGTGTGCGACTGGATCGCTCGCAATCCGGCTCAGGCGGCGCGCGTGTATCGCCGTGATCCGTTGACGCGGCTGGCGTATCGAAAACTACGGCGCACGCCAGCGCCTGACCTGGCCGCGGAACGTGTCGTCCTGTTGGCCAGTCGCGTTACAGCTTGATGACCTGCGGCTTGCGGTTGGCGGCCGTGCAATAGACAAATGCCTTCAGTGTCGGCACATACCGAAACTTCGACCAGACCCGGTTTTCAGCGCCCTGCAGGGCGCCCTGACCTGCCGTATCGGCTGGCCAGTGCTGAACGGCCACGCTGCTCCAACTCCAGGCAGCCCGACTTGGATCGCCGGACGGAGGCGTGAGCTTGACCACGGTCGGCGGGCTGGTGGTTTCATCGAGGCCAACGATGGCCTGCAGATCGTCGACCCACTGCAACCCCATTTTTCCAGGCGTATGGTAGTTGCGCGTCGGGCCGCCGTCGTAGCCGATCGATGCACTGGGGACCGTGCCTGTTGCTTGCACCGACGTGTCGGAGTTGTCGGCCAGGTTGCGAATCCTGAGCGTTTTATAGGCATTCGATGCATATTGCCCCGAGTCGTATCCGCCATCGATGAAAAGCAGCAGATTCAGGGATTCGCACAGCACCAGGCAGCCATCCTGCCCATTGCCGTTCAATGCCGGATATTGGGTGATTGCGCCGGAGCGTGACAGGAACAGGGTGTAATCGACTTCGCCATTGGATGCGAGCCACCATCCCCGGCGGCCGTCATCCTGCATCGTGACGGGATAGGTGCCGCCGGATGCGCTGCCATTGGCGCGAAAGGAAATGCGTGATGGGTTTGCATTCTGGTTCTGGGTCGTCGGCAATTGCGAATAGCCATTGCGTGTCTGGCTGACGTCGAGCAGGTTGACGCGATTGACGTAACTGCTTCCCGCCCAAAAAAATGACACCAGACTTCCCGATGGCGCGCCACCCCACGCAGCTGGAAACTCCTGCAGGCCGAGATAGGTATGCGGACAATACGGCGTGCCGTCGGGCGCCAGACCGGTCTGGGCATCGAAGCTGCCAGCCGCATTCGGGGCGTCCGGCAGATTGCGCACTGACCAGGTCAGGCTGGAAAAGTCACACACCAGCGAAAGCTGGGTGTTGGGCTGGCCGGCGGCGCTTTCGTGGCCGCCGGAATAATAGATCTGTGCTCCCAGTGCACTGTAGTCACGCAGGATCGCACTGCCGCCCCAGATGATGAAGGCGCCATTGGTGGCACCCGCGCCATACATCAACGGATCGACGTCGGCTGCATTGTTGCGCATCGGGACATCAGCGAAATAGCCGGCCGGCGGAACCCACGCTGCAGTTTGCGGCGTCTGGTTCGGCGGTGGCTGCTGGGATGGCTGTGGCGGTTGTGACGCTTGCGGCGGCTGCGCAGGCTGCACGGGTTGCGTGGGCTGTGGCGACTGGACAGGTTGCGTGGATTGCGTTGACTGGAATGATTGCGTCGGAGTCGGTTGCACCGGTGGTTGCACGGGTGCTTGCACGCCAACGGCCACACCCGAGTTCACCGGTGGCGTGCCGGGCGATGCGATGACTGGCGTGGAGGTGGCCCCCGTCGCTGCACCGATGCCAGTTGCAGGTAGCGTGGTGACGCTCGCCGCGCCCGGCTGCACGCTTGCTGCCGCATTGTTCGTTGTTGCGCCGAGGGCGCTGCCACCGCCACCGCAACCGCTCAGGGCCAGGCTGCCGACTGCGCCGGCGCTGTGAACGAGAAAGCGTCGTCGGCCCGGAACGACCGGTTCCGGACCGGTGCTTGCAGTAAGTCGCTTCAGACGCATGGAATACAACCTTTCCGTTTTGTTTCGACCGTCGGGCGCTCATGGTGAATCAAATGACATCTCGACCAGGGCGGAACGATCAACTCCTTTGATTCGACAATCTCAATAAACCGCGCCGACTCGGAGCGTGACGAAGCCGGTTCTTTCATCGATCGGCAGGTAATCAAGTCTTCCCGGCATCATGTTCCGTTATCGAAACCGGAATTTCATGTGCCCCGAATTGGGGATTGTCAGTACCGCAATTTTGCCGGTAATCACAATCGTGCTCACAAAAGCGTTGCGCTGATTTAACAATCCTCGCCATAATTTACACAAAAAACATTTCAGCAAAGAAACTAATGTCGTTCAATCGACGGCTCCGGTCAGCGCGGCCTCCTGATTTGTGATTTTGATATTAATTGTAATTATGTCACTTTTTTCAAAGAGAGCTTTTATGTTTCATTCGAACCATCGTTCCCGGTATGTGCTTGGTTTTGTTTCCGCCCTGCTGAGCGCCTGCGGCGGTGGCGGCGTCACTGCCGGCACGCCCGCCGTCAGCCTGAACGCAGGTGGCACGGCCCAGGGGCCGCAATTCATCGGTCAAGCCATGCCGGGCGCTGCCAACCCGAATGCCGGCGTGCCGCCAGTCGTGCCGACGACCATCGTCGCCGCCCGATTGCCGTCGATTGCCGGCGTTGATGTGCAGGCGTCCGTCATCGCCATCGGCATGAAGCTGACCGACATGCGGGTGCGCAGCACTGCCGCCGGAACCCAGACCCAGGTACCGGTCACGTTCGGACAGGTATTCTTGCCAGGCGCATTGCTGGCATCCGAATCGCTGACCGGCCAATTGAACAACGGCTTCATGCTGCCACTGCAGCTCGACGTCAAGGCCACGCATCCGGATGGCTCGGTGCGTCATGCCATCATTTCCACCACGCTGCCCAGCCTCGCGCCGAACCAGACACAGAGCATTGCGCTGATCAAGATCGCCGGCAGCAGCAGTCGTGCAACCGGTGGACCGACACCGGCTGACGTGCTTGCCACTGGCTTCAACACCGGCATCGATCTGCATGTCGACGGCCAGACCTATCACGCAGCGATCATCGAATCGCTCGCCGCGGGCCAGTACACGACGTGGCTGGCCGGGCGACACGTCGGCGAATGGCTGATCAACGCACCATTGAAAACGGCCCGGGGCCTGGTGCATCCGCACCTGCAGGCGCGGGTCGCATTGCGCGCCGGTGGAGCGCCACTCAGGGTGCGGGTCGACGTCACGATCGAAAACGACTGGGCCTATGAAGCCGCGCCGAGGAACCAGACCTACGACATCGATCTGCAGGTGGACGGACGCAGCGTCTATGCGAAATCAGCGCTGGTGCACTACCGGCAGGCGCGATGGCGCAAGGTATTCTGGTCGGGTGGCGCACCAGCGCTGCACGTGATGCACGACCCGGCCTATCTGATCGCCAGCCGCACGGTGCCGAATTACGACCAGGCGATCACGATTGCGGAAACGGCGTTGGCTGGTTTCGAGTCGGGCAATGCCGGTCCGGCGACCGAACCCATGGCAACCGGCATGGCAACCCGTTACATGGGCGAGCCCGGCGCCCGGCCCGACATCGGCCTGCTGCCCGGCTGGGCAGCCGCTACCGTGCTGAGCATGGATCAGCGCGCCAAGGAAGCGATGCTGGGCACCGCGAACCTGGCCGGCAGCTGGTCGTCGCACTATCGGGACCGGGTTACCGACCGCCCGGTGAGCCTGCTCGATCATCCCTACATGACCCTGCTCGGCAACCGTGGCGACACGGTGAATCCCGCCACCGGTCTCCCGGAAGCGTTTCCCGATTGCCCGGCCGACTGCAGCAATCCGAACTTCGCCGATTCGGCCCACCAGCCGGGATTCAGCTATCTGCCGTATCTGTTGACCGGCGATTTCTACCATCTCGAGGAATTGCAGTTCTGGACCATGTACAACCTGTTCCAGTCCAATCCCGGTTATCGGGAAAACATCAAGGGCCTGTTCAACCGTGACCAGGTGCGCGGTCAGGCCTGGAGCATGCGTACGCTGGCCGAAGCTGCCTTCATCACGCCCGACACCGATCCGCTCAAGCCGCAGTTCCAGCAATTCATGGCCAACAACCTCGATTGGTACAACAAGACCTACACCGACAATCCGAGCGCCAACCGTCTCTCCGTCATCACCAGCGGTTATGCAGTCGTCTACGACGACAACCTCGGGCTGGCGCCATGGCAGGATGATTTCTTCACGCAGGCAATCGGTCACGTGGCAGACCTCGGCTTTCCAAAAGCCACATCCCTGCTGGCATGGAAATCCCGCTTCCCGATCGGCCGCATGACCGATTCCGACTATTGCTGGATCCTTGGTGCGGTCTACAGCATGAAAGTACGCGCCACCCCTACCAGCGATCTGTATGCAAGCTTCGGTGAAGCCTATCGGGCCAGTGCGCCGGCCGGTGTGGCGGGTCTTGCCTGTGCATCGTCGGAGATGGCGACCAAGCTGGGCCTGCGGATTGGGGAAATGATCGGCTACGCCTATGGCGAGACCGGCTATCCTTCGAACCTGCAGCCGGCGCTGGCCTATGCGGCAGATGCAGGCGGCAGCGCGGGGCTGGCGGCATGGAAAGTGTTCAACGCACGAAAAATCAAACCGGATTATTCGGCGAGCCCGCAGTTCGCGATCCTCCCGCGTCGCAGCGACCGCTAGGGTTGTCGCAGCGGGCGCGGTGACGGCAGCAGGTCGCGCCGACAGCGCCGCTCCGGTGGAACCGGCCATCTGGAGGCCGGCAGCCGGGACTAGCCTTCGACAGTCGGAACTAGCTGCCGGCAGCGGTCTGGCCCGTGCGGCGCAGGTTCTGCGCCATGCGCAGCAGGAAGCGCAGGCGCGTGCGGTCCCATGGCGTGAAACGGGGCAGCTGATAAGGATCGGTGGCAGAACCGGCCGCGCCCCAGGCAGTCGACACGGCGGCAGTGAACTGCAGTTTGCGGGCGATGCGCACGTGTGCTGCCTGGTAATCCTGATCCGGTTTGCCGTTCGGATAGGCGAACAGCGTGACCGGCGCACGGATGATCGACTCCAGCGTCGCGCGGCCATCGGCGATTTCGTCACGCGCCTGCGCTTCATCCAGGCGCGCCAGGATCGGATGATGGACGGTGTGGCCGCCGATCTCCATGCCGGCCGCATGCAGTTCACGCACCTGTGCGTCGGTCATCATCAGGTGTTGCGGCAGCATGCCGCCGGCAGCGTTGCGCACCTGGTCGACCATCGTCAGGCGTTCTTCCATGGGCAGATACTTCAACTTGCCGAGCAGTGCCGGAATGGCGGCCTGTCGCTGCGCCACGCCGGACAGATCATGCATGCCCAGTCCGATCGATTCCAGGTCCAGCGCCGTTCCAGGGGCAGCCCGGATCGCCTCGATCACGGTGTCGTTCCACATCCGACCGCCATTGAGAAAGCCGGTTGCCACGAAAAACGTCGCCGGTATCCCCAGTCTGCGCAAGATCGGCAGGGCGATCTCTGCATTGTCCGCATATCCATCGTCGAACGTGATGCAGGCGCTTCTTGCCGGCAGATTCCCCTTGCGCAGCGCCGACACCGCTTCACTCAACGGCAGGAAGCGAAAGGCGCAGGCGAGAAGACGCATCTGCGCCTCGAAACGCACTGCATCAAGTTCGTTCGGAAACAGCGGATCGGGACGCGGCAACACCCGGTGATAGATCAGGATCGACAACCGCGCCCGCGCGCCGGCCGGCGACAGCAGTTGCATCAGGCCGCGCACTGGCCAGCCGGGCAATGCCGAATGATTGTCGGCCGACTCGACCAAGGCAGCATTCGTCACGCTCGAGCCTCCATCGACACCGGGCACGCCGGCACCGGTTCCACGGCATCTGCCCGGCCGATCTCGTTCAGTGCAGGCCGGATCATCGCAGCGCACCAGGCCGGTTGCCCTGCTGCCTGGCCAGCGGTGTCGGGAAAGCGGGCGTACCGCGCAACCCGGCGCCCCGGCCGTTGCCACCACGCGCAATGGCGGCCGGTACCGGCTTGATCGCTTTTTCGACCAGGATGCGCGTGACGACCATCGCCACCATCAGGTAATACGGTACGTCGAAATACAGCAAGCTCAGGAAGGCGCCACCGACTGCAAAACCGATCAGGCTGACCTGAATCATCAGCGCCAGTTGCTTGGCCCAAAGCAAATCCTCGCGTCCCACCGTGTTGCGTGTAATCCAGCCGCCGTTGCGCCAGGTAATGAAACCCAGCGCCAGATAGATCAGCAGTCCGACATAGCCATGTTCGCCCAGTGCCTGGAAATAAATGCTGTGGGCAGCATGAATGTCTTTTGGATTAGGCGCATAGCGGGCAAAGGTGACCGGCTCGTAGATCTCGAATCCGCCGCCGGTCAATGGCCGGTCATTGGCGAGATTGGCCGCCATTTTCCAGGCGTTGATGCGGCCCATGGCCGAGGCGTCGACGTCGTAGGTCTGGATGGTGTCCATGCGCTCGGTCCAGCGGGCGGGCATGAAAGCCAGCATCAGCGGGAACAGGATCACCAGCGCCAGTCCGATGCGCAGCTTCTGCGGGCTTTTCAGCCACAGGAAGGCGCTCATGGCGGCGATGGCCACCAATGCGCCACGGGAGTAGGAGCCCAGCGCGGCCAGTGCACACAAGACCATCGAGGCCGTCATGGCATGCTTGACCCACCGGTTGGTACTGACCAATTGCAGGTAACGCATCATCGGGATGATCACCACCAGCGCCAGCGCAATTTCATTGTTCCCGCCGATAAAAGTGTTGTCCGGACCCCACACCATGCCGGTGCCGCCACCCCGGATGGTGAAAATGCCGCCCTTGATGCCATAGAAGCCGAGCGAAATCGTCAGGATCCAGATGTACTCCATGATCTGCTTCTTGGACTTGATCAGCATGAGTGCGACGAATGTCATGAGCAGGATTTTCATGACACGCTTCCACATGCCGAATGATTCCTCCGGATAGAACGCCATTACGGTGGTCATCGTGGTCCATACGGCGAACAGCAGCAGGAACCAGGTGAAGGCCGTCATCGGCAGGCTTTTCGGATCTTTGGTGAACAGCATGCCCAGCAACGTGGTGCCGGCGACAACGGCGGCGAATGGAAACGAGGTCGCAAAACCCCAGCCTTGGGTATGCGGATTCATCACGCTCAGCCAGACCCACATGATCACGCCGTAGTAAGGCCGCCTCAGGATGAAGGGCAGGCTGCCGAACACGATCAGGGTAACGAGGATGTCTCTCATGGCGGTGCTTTTGCCCGGTGTATTGGCTGCGATTGGCGGTGTAGCAAGTTTATCAGCAACTCGCAGCGCGCAGCATGGCGGGCGTGGTCAGGTCCCAACATCGGCTGGCACATGGAAACCACGGAATGGTCGATTCGGCCATGCACCCCGCGCGTGATGCGGGCGCATTGGACAGGCTGGGCGACTCATCCGGTGCCGTCCGGCGAGCGCAACGGCAATGGCAGCGATAACGGCCTGGCGACGACGGCAAACTGGATGAATTTCATGTCTTCCAGTTGACGACCGAACAGGCGGAATGCGGCGCGCCGCCAAAGCGACCGTGTCCACCAGTATTCATTGGTCCCGGTGATTTCCTGCACGTCATAGCCGGCTTCTGCAAACAGCCG
>JAYTLK010000233.1:0-8406 GCA_043729515.1 Herminiimonas sp. | reverse complement strand
TGAGTATACTCCTGCTCGCGGGTGGACCTGAAAACCGCCGCGAAACCGGCATCTTCGCCGGATTCGCGATGGCTTGATCTTGGCATCAATCTCGTTCGAGATCGATGTCGATACCGAGCGAGCGGATTTCCTTGACCAGGACGTTGAACGACTCCGGCATGCCGGCATCGATCACGTGGTCGCCCTTGACCAGGTTCTCGTAGACTTTGGTCCGCCCGTTGACGTCGTCCGACTTGACGGTGAGCATTTCCTGCAGCACATACGACGCGCCGTAGGCTTCCAGTGCCCAGACTTCCATCTCGCCGAAACGCTGGCCGCCGAACTGCGCCTTGCCGCCCAGAGGCTGCTGCGTCACCAGCGAATACGGGCCGGTGGAACGTGCATGCATCTTGTCGTCGACCAGGTGATGCAGTTTCAGCACATGCATGTAGCCGACCGTTACCGAGCGCTCGAAGGCTTCGCCGGTGCGGCCGTCATACATCGTCACCTGATTCTTCGATGGCGTCATGCCGAGCTGCTTGGCGATATGGTCCGGATAGGCCAAGTCGAGCATGCGATGGATCTCGCCTTCGTTGGCACCGTCGAAGACCGGTGTCGCAAACGGCACGCCGTGCTTCAGGTTGTCGGCCAGCGAGATGATCTCGTCGTCCGAAAAACTGTCCAGATCTTCGCTCTTGCCCGACTCGTTGTAGATCGTGGTCAGGAACTTGCGCAGCTCGGCAGCCTTGGCTTGCGCCTTCAGCATCTCGCCGATCCGCAGGCCCAGGCCCTTGGCTGCCCAGCCCAAGTGGACTTCCAGCACCTGGCCGACGTTCATCCGGGACGGCACGCCGAGCGGATTCAACACGACGTCTGCTGGCGTGCCATCGGCCATGTACGGCATGTCTTCCACCGGCACGATCCGCGAGACCACACCCTTGTTGCCGTGACGGCCAGCCATCTTGTCGCCTGGCTGCAGGCGGCGTTTGACGGCCAGATAGACCTTGACCATCTTTTGCACGCCTGGCGGCAATTCATCGCCCTGCGTCAATTTCTTGCGCTTTTCTTCAAAAGCCAGGTCGAACTGATGACGCTTCTCGGCAATCGATTCCTTGATCGCTTCCAGAGCCGTTGCCGCTTCCTCGTCAGTCGGGCGAATGTCGAACCAGTGGTACTTGTCCAGATCGGCCAGGTACTCGGTTGTGATCTTGGCGCCCTTGACGATCTTCTTCGGGCCGCCATTGACGGTTTTACCGGTCAACATTTTTTCCAGACGCTGGAATGCGTCGCCTTCGACGATCCGCAACTGATCGTTCAGGTCCAGGCGATAGCGCTTCAGTTCATCATCGATGATTTGTTGCGCCCGCTTGTCGCGCACGATGCCTTCGCGGGTGAACACCTGGACGTCGATCACGGTGCCGATCATGCCGGACGGCACGCGCAGCGAGGTGTCCTTCACATCGGACGCTTTTTCGCCGAAGATCGCGCGCAGCAGCTTTTCTTCCGGTGTCAGCTGGGTCTCGCCTTTTGGCGTGACCTTGCCGACCAGCGTGTCACCGGCTTCGACTTCGGCGCCGATGTAGACGATGCCCGATTCATCCAGACGCGCCAGCTGATTTTCGGCCAGGTTCGAGATGTCGCGGGTGATTTCTTCCGCACCGAGCTTGGTGTCACGTGCGACCACCGACAGTTCCTCGATGTGGATCGAGGTGTAGCGGTCTTCGGCGACCACGCGCTCCGAGATCAGGATGGAATCTTCGAAGTTATAGCCGTTCCATGGCATGAATGCGACGAGCATGTTCTGACCCAGGGCGAGTTCGCCCAGGTCGGTCGATGCGCCGTCGGCAATGACGTCATGTTTCGCGACCCGGTCGCCAACTTTCACGATCGGACGCTGGTTGATGTTGGTGTTCTGGTTCGAGCGGGTGTACTTGATCAGGTTGTAGATATCGACGCCGACTTCACCTGCCAGCGCTTCATCGTCATTGACCCGAATCACGACCCGGCCGGCGTCGATGTAATCCACCACGCCGCCACGCAACGCCTGCACCGTGGTGCCGGAGTCGACCGCAACCGTGCGCTCGATGCCGGTGCCGACGAAGGCTTTTTCCGGACGCAGGCAAGGCACGGCCTGGCGCTGCATGTTCGCACCCATCAATGCGCGGTTCGCATCGTCATGCTCCAGGAACGGAATCAGCGAAGCCGCAACCGACACGATCTGGCCTGGCGCCACGTCCATGTATTGCACGCGCTCCGGTGACACCAGGATCGTCTCGCCCGCTTCCCGTGCCGACACGAGCTCGTCCGACAGCTTGCCGTTCTTGTCGATGGTCGCATTCGCCTGGGCGATGATATAGCGGCCTTCTTCGATCGCGGAGAGATAGTCGATCTGGCTGGTAATGGCGCTGTCATTGACCTTGCGGTAAGGCGTTTCCAGGAAACCGTATTCATTCAGGCGGGCATACAGCGCCAGCGAGTTGATCAGGCCGATGTTCGGGCCTTCCGGTGTCTCGATCGGGCACACGCGACCGTAGTGGGTCGGATGCACGTCACGTACTTCGAAACCGGCACGCTCACGCGTCAGGCCGCCAGGTCCGAGGGCCGAGACACGCCGCTTGTGCGTGATTTCGGACAGCGGATTCGTCTGGTCCATGAACTGCGACAACTGCGACGAGCCGAAGAATTCCCGGATCGCAGCCGAAATCGGCTTCGAGTTGATGAGGTCATGCGGCATCAGGTTGTCCGCTTCGGCCTGGCCCAGACGCTCCTTGACGGCCCGCTCGACCCGCACCAGTCCGGCGCGGAACTGGTTTTCCGCCAGTTCACCGACGCAACGCACGCGACGGTTACCGAGGTGATCGATATCGTCGACTTCACCGCGGCCGTTGCGCAGCTCGACCAGGATCTTGATGACTGCCAGCACGTCGTCGTTCGACAGCGTCATCAGGCCGGTCAGTTCATCGCGACCGATCCGGCGGTTGAACTTCATGCGGCCCACGGCCGACAGGTCGTAGCGGTCTTCGTTATAGAACAGGCCGTTGAACAATGCCTCGACCGAATCCTCGGTCGGCGGCTCGCCAGGACGCATCATGCGATAGATCGCCACTTTCGCGGCCATCTGGTCGGCGGTGTCGTCCATGCGCAGGGTCTGGGAGATGTAGCCGCCCTGGTCCAGATCGTTGGTATACAGCGTCTGGATGTCGGTGATGTCGGCCTCGCGCAGCTTGGCCATCAATTCGTCGGTCAGCTCATCGTTGGCGCTGGCCACGACTTCACCGGTGTCCGGGTCGACGATGTTCTTGGCCAGCACGCGGCCCAGCAAGTAATCTTCCGGCACCGAGATCTGTTTGATGCCGGCGGCTTCGATATCGCGCACATGCTTGGCATTGATCCGCTTGTCCTTGGTGACGAGGGCTTTGCCTGACTTGTCCGAAATGTCGAAGCGGGCAACTTCACCACGCAGACGCTCGGCCACGAATTCCATGTCGGCGCCATCGGCACGCAGACCGAAGTTGTCGAACACGAAGAAGTTGGCCAGGATCTGCTCATTGGTCATGCCGATGGCCTTGAGCAGGATCGTGACCGGCATCTTGCGGCGACGGTCGACGCGGAAGAACAGAATGTCTTTCGGATCGAATTCGAAGTCGAGCCAGGAGCCACGGTAGGGAATGATCCGTGCGGAAAACAGCAGCTTGCCGGACGAATGCGTCTTGCCGCGGTCATGTTCGAAGAACACGCCAGGCGAGCGGTGCAGCTGCGAGACGATCACCCGCTCGGTTCCGTTGATGACAAAGGAACCGGTGGTGGTCATCAGGGGCAGCTCGCCCATGTAGACTTCCTGCTCCTTCATTTCTTTCACGACCGGTTTCGTCGGCGATTCCTTATCCAGGATCACCAGACGCACCTTGGCCCGCAGCGGCGAGGCGAAGGTCAGGCCACGTTGCTGGCATTCCTTGACATCGAACGGCGGGTCGCCCAACACGTAGGAAAGAAACTCTAGACGCGCGAAACCGTTGTGGGACACAATCGGAAAAATCGAGGTGAAGGCAGATTGCAGGCCCTCGTTCTTGCGCTGGGCAACCGTGCGGTCCTGCTGCAGGAATCCCAGGTATGACTCGAGCTGGGTCGCCAGCAGGAACGGAACGTTGTGAACGTTGGCGCGCTTCGCAAAAGATTTACGAATACGCTTCTTCTCAGTAAATGAGTAGTGCATGGACACTCCGTGAGTGACAGGAAGGATAGACAATTCAGGACTCGACGCAAACGGCGCTTCGAACATCCGAGGCGAAATTCAGAATCTGTGAAACCTCAAGTCTCTGCCCTTGGAACTTGCTTACACTGACTGTCTTGTGAGTAATACTTCGACTTGCACATCTGCCTGCAGCGGCCGAACAGCGTAAGACACCTGTTCTGCATGAAGGTTACGGCTTCAACGGTAAATCACCTTCTGTGGTGCTTGATGCTTGATGCTTGATGCTTGAATCTTGTGGCTTGATGCTTGTGGCTTTAGTACCTTGTTGCTACAAAATCCGAAAACGACAAAGGAGCCAAAGCCGAACCGGTCTTGAAACCGGCTCCGTACTTTGACTCCAGCGCCAGCTACAGCGCGGCCGACGCGAATTACTTGATTTCCGCTTTGGCGCCTGCGTCTTCCAGCTTCTTCTTCGCTGCTTCTGCATCCGCTTTCGGCACGGCTTCCTTGACTGGCTTCGGTGCACCGTCAACCAGATCCTTGGCTTCTTTCAATCCGAGGCCGGTGATCTCGCGAACCGCCTTGATGACGCCGACCTTGTTGGCGCCGAACTCCAGCAGGGTGACCGTGAACTCGGTCTGCTCTTCAACCACGGCTGCAGCAGCGCCACCAGCAGCAGGACCAGCCGACATCGCGGCAGCCGAGACGCCAAACTTCTCTTCGAACGCCTTGACCATCTCGTTCAGATCCATGACGGACATCGCGCCGACGGCTTCCAGAATGTCGTTTTGTGAAATTGCCATTTAAAACTCCTAAATATTTTTGGTAAATAACATCAGATCAGTATTGACGCTAGTGTGGCTGCCAAGCAACAAAGCCTGGCATCAACCTCACGCTGCAGGTGCTTCGGCTGGTGCCTCGGCGTCTACGGCGGCGGTGTCGCCCCCACCCTTCTGTGCTGCAAGAGCAGCCAGAGCGCGCGCAAATCCGGAAACCGGCGCCTGCATGATGCCCAGCAACTGGGCCAGCAAGACTTCACGGCTTGGAATGCTGGCCAATGCAGACACACCCGCCTTGTCGAGGGATTTGCCGGCATAGTTACCTGCCTTGATGACCAACTTGTCATTGCCTTTTGCAAAGTCTTGCATGACTTTTGCAGCAGCAACAGCATCGTCCGAGATCGAATAGATCAGCGGACCGGTCATCTCGGTGGCCAGGCTGGAAAACGCGGTGCCTTCGACAGCGCGACGCGCCAGCGTGTTTTTCAACACGCGCAGGTACACGCCTTCGGCCCGCGCTTTTGCGCGCAGTTGCGTCAAGTGACTAACCTGTATGCCACGATATTCGGCCACGACGATGGTCTGTGCAGATGCGACTTTTGCAGAGATCTCGGCGACGACGGCCTTTTTGTCATTCAGATTGAGACTCACGATCAACCTCCAAAAATGATGCTTGGCCAGAACACGTCCAAATTGGCCGCTTGCCGCACATCGGTTCGAACACGGCGTCCGAAGTTGAGGAGTTCAATACTGACGCAAGACATGAAAAGACCGTCTGGACCTGCGATCGTACGGACTACAAAACTTGTTCGGGCTCACCATCTGCGTTGGGTGCCGGTTGCTTGCGCGTCCAGCAGTTATCTTCCGGCAAGGATCTGCCTTCGGCCCAACGGTCTTTGATTGTCTGCAGCACCACCAATGTTCCGATGACGCCACAGCCCAAAGAGGCGCCTGCAGCCAGCAATGGCCACAGGACTTGATTCTTGTTCAGATTCCTGTTCAGTTTCCTGCTCAGTTTCCTGCTCAGTTTCCTTGTTATGCAGCCAGGTTCACGTGATCCACCCGCAGGCCTGCGCCCATGGTCGACGACATCGACACCTTGCGCAGATAGACACCCTTGCTTGATGCTGGCTTGGCCTTGGTCAGTGCATCGATCAGCGCCATCAGGTTTGATTTCAGGTCGGCGTCCGAAAACGACTTGCGGCCGATCGTGGCGTGGATGATGCCGGCCTTGTCGGTGCGGTACTGAACCTGGCCTGCCTTGGCGTTCTTCACAGCCGTTGCAACGTCCGGCGTCACGGTGCCGACCTTCGGGTTCGGCATCAGGCCACGTGGACCCAGGATCTGGCCCAGGGTACCGACGATCCGCATGGTGTCCGGAGAAGCGATGACGATGTCGAACGGCATGTCGCCGCCCTTGATCCGCTCCGCGAGGTCTTCCATGCCGACGATATCGGCACCGGCAGCTTTTGCCTGCTCGGCCTTTTCGCCGGTGGCGAAGACGGCCACGCGGACAGTCTTGCCAGTACCAGCGGGCAGCACGACCGCGCCGCGGACAACCTGGTCCGATTTCTTGGCATCGACGCCGAGTTGCACCGAGACATCGATCGACTCATTGAATTTCGCCGTGGCGCATTCCTTGATCAGGGCAACTGCGTTTTCAAATGGATAAGTCTTGGTCCGATCGACCTTGGCCTTGATCTCTTTTGCGCGTTTGGATAACTTGGCCATTACAGACCCTCCACCGTGATGCCCATCGAACGGGCAGAACCTGCGATCGTGCGAATGGCTGCGTCCATGTCAGCGGCGGTCAGATCCGTGCGCTTGGTGGTTGCGATTTCTTCAGCTTGCTGACGGGTGATCTTACCGACCTTGTCAGTGTGTGGCTTTGGCGAACCCTTGGTCAGGCCAGCAGCCTTTTTGATCAAATACGTTGCCGGCGGCGTCTTCATCACGAAAGTGAAGGACTTGTCCGCAAATGCAGTGATGACGACCGGAATCGGCATGCCTGGCTCGAGACCCTGGGTCTGGGCGTTGAACGCCTTGCAGAATTCCATGATGTTCAAGCCACGCTGACCGAGGGCAGGGCCGATCGGTGGTGACGGGTTTGCTTTACCAGCGGCGACTTGCAGCTTGATGAAACCAATGATTTTCTTTGCCATGACTGGCTCCTTGGTGGGATTGAGTAGTAGCGCCTGGTCGCGGGCCTGACGCTTGATGCATCGGCCGCGCTAGTGAAGCTCCTCGTTTTGCTGCTACCGGATCGAGCTTGCCCTCGCGGGTCAGGCGTCAGGCACCGGCATGCCCTGTAAATTGATCTGGCTTCTATGCTGCTTGAATGCGTGCTTAAACTTTTTCCACCTGGCCAAACTCAAGCTCAACCGGGGTGGCGCGACCGAAGATGGTGACGGACACACGGACACGCGATTTCTCGTAATTCACTTCGTCGACATTGCCGTTGAAATCGGTAAATGGGCCATCCTTGATGCGCACCAGTTCGCCCACTTCGTACAGCACTTTCGGCCGCGGCTTCTCGACGCCTTCCTGCATCTGCTGCATGATCTTGTCGACTTCAAGCGGCGGAATCGGTGTCGGCTTGTTCGACTTGCCACCGATGAAACCGGTGACCTTGTTCGTGTTCTTGACCAGGTGCCAGGTCTCGTCGGTCATTTCCATCTCGACCAGGACATAGCCCGGGAAGAAACGTCGCTCGGTAACCGACTTCTGGCCATTCTTGACTTCGATTACTTCCTCGGTCGGCACCAGAATCTGGCCGAACTGGTTTTCCATGCCGGCACGCATCACGCGCTCGGTCAGTGCCCGCTGCACGCTTTTTTCCATGCCGGAGTAGGCATGGACGACATACCAGCGTTTCTTGCTTGCCACTGCCGGCGCGGCTGGCGTGTCCGATGCTGCCGACGCAACCTCAGCCAATGCGTCCTGCGTCTCGTCCGACGTTTTTTCGTTGGTCATTTTTTCCAGCCCAAAATCACGTCATACAACAGGAATTCCAGCAGCTTGTCCGTACCCCATAAAAACATGGCCATCACCAGTACGAAGGCAAAAACGATGGCGGTGATCTGCAATGCTTCGCGCCTTGTCGGCCAGACGACCTTCTTTGTCTCGCGGATCGATTCGCGGGCGAAGTTGATGAAATCGCGGCCGGCGTGCGAGGTCGATGCAAGACCGATCGCCACCAACAGCCCAGCCACCAGTGCACCAGCGCGCACGTAGGTGGGTTTGTCAGACAAGTAATAGAAGGCAACGACACCGGCCAGCAACGCGACGACCGCGAAAACGACTTTCAGCTTGTCGGTCGAATTGCCAACGGTTTGGACGGGCTGGTTAGACATGCATTTCCATTTTGGGTGCCCTGCACCTGAATCGGTGGCAGGGGCGGAGGGCCTCGAACCCCCAACCTTCGGTTTTGGAGACCGACGCTCTGCCAGTTGAGCT
>JAYTLK010000232.1:0-3621 GCA_043729515.1 Herminiimonas sp. | reverse complement strand
ATCCTTGGAGTCACGGCAGGAGATTGAAAAAGAGCCGAGAGGTCGACACGCGTGGGAATTCGGATTCAGGAATGCCGGTTCAGGCAGGCGTCCACAGTTTCGATGTAACGCCCAGCACGCCGGCATTGACCGAGACGGAAAACGCCGCCATCGCCACGCGCGCGGATTTCAGATCGCCGCTGAGGTAATACGGGAAGCTGACCTCGATCGTGTCGAACGGTTTTGCCGGGCGATGCAGGATGCTTTGCGCATTCGTGACGTACGCCTTGCCGCTGATGACGCCGGTTGCCGTCACGCCGCTGAAGTCGATGATGATTTCAAGAACCCGCGGTGCCCTGGTTTGCAGGTCGTCGATGAGCTGGGCGGTGGCGCTGGCTTGCCCGGCGAAGCGGATGTTTTCTCCGACGGCCGCGATCGTGTCGGTCATCGGTATGAGAAGACCGTTCAGCGGCAGCATTTCCGGCGAGCGGCCGGGGGCAACCGGTGCGACGACTGCCTGCGCAAGGCTGCCGGCAGTAGCAGACGCAACGGCAGCGATGACGATGCGAAAAATATTCCGCAACCGGGCGCGCTGAACAACCGTATCGGCGCGGTGCTGCATGGCCCCTGGCTGGATGCCGGAGTCCGGAGAAAGGTTGGTGGGGTGAGTGTTGTGGTCCATGATGGCGAGCGATTCTCGGGTAATTGATTCGAGGGGATGGTCACGCGTGCCGGTGTGTGGCCGGCAGGCGCAGGTGTCATGTCTGGCTTTGAAATTTCACTCCCTGCGGCGTGGGGATCGGGGTCGGCATCGGCTGCAGGACCGCATTGCCGGAGGCATCGATCTGCCAGCGCAGGAGCATCGCGTTGTCTTCATGCACGGTGTTGTGGCAGTGCTCCATGAACATGCCGCCCCAGTCCCGGAACTGCATCGTGATCGTGATGCTGCCACCCGGACGCAGGCGGTAGACATCCTTGCGGCCTTTCTCCCAGGGTGGCACGTTGCTGGCCTTGCCATCGCGCAGGAGCACCTGGCCTTCCTCGAAATGGATGTGGATCGGATGGTCCCAGCCGCCACCGCCGTTCTTCAGCGTCCAGACCTCGCGCGTGTTGATGCGGGGCGCAGAGGACACCCGGCCGTAGTCGGCGGCCAGCATCGCGCCGCCATCGACCTTGATGCCCCAAGGCCCGGTTCCGGCGCTGCTGGACGCATTCGGCTGGGCCGCGCCCTTGCCGAATTCGAAGATCCGTTCCCGCGCCACCGGAATGCTCGACAGATCCGGATTGGGAATCAGGTCCTTGTTGAGATCGAGCACGCTCAAGTCCGGCCGGGCAGGATCGCGCACGATCCGAAACTCCAGGATCTTGCCCACGCACGGGTCCGCCGAATTCCCCGACAGCGCTTCGGCGACCGACAGATCCTTGGCAACCCGGGCACCGTCCTGATGTTCGGCAAGATTGACCAGATGCACCTTCGATCCATTCGTCCATTGCGTGAAGTCGATGACGATGTCGTAGCGTTCGGCAATGCCTTGCTGATCCAGTGCAGTCAGCACCACCGGCCGCGGCAGCAGGTTGCCATCATTCGCGATCTGCGCGAATGGCTTGCTGTCGCTCAGGGCCAGCTTGAAGAAGCGCGATACCGATGCATTCAGGATGCGGAACCGGTACTTGCGCCGCTCGACCTCGAAATAAGGTCTGTAGGCCAGGTTCACGGTCATCAGATCGCCCAGAAAGCCGTCGAAGTTGAAGATGTCGAAGATCAGCTGTCCGTCAGCACCGGTTGCCTTGTCGCACAACATCAGGTTGACGTCGTATTCGAGATTGCCCCAGTCCTTCAACGTGCCGCTCGGAAGGCGCAGGTTCACGCCGTCATTGACGCCTTCATTGCCACGATCGAGGGAACTGTAGAGATTGAACATCGCCGCATTGCCCTTGTAGACATTCTGCGACGTGAAACTGAACATGTGGTCGTGGAACCAGTGGGTGCTCATGGTCTCGTGCCAGTCGCCCGGCAGCTTCGTGATCCCGCCACTGCCGTCCGGTGCACCGCAGCGTGGATCGGTGGCCGTCGTGTTGATGCTGTTGATGCCGGCGTGGACGATCGGCCAGTGGTAATCGTAAAACTGACCAGGGTAGAAAAAAGCACCTGCGAAGCCATCGTTCTCGGCGCCGTGGTGGCCATTGTGTTCATGGGTGCTGATCGTGTGCCGGCCGAATCCATTGTTTTGCGTGACATCGTCGGAAAGCCCGTTATGGTGACGAAACAGGATCGGTTCTCCATACCGGCCCAGCAGCAGCTTCGGCGGTACGGTGCCGCCGAAGGTCCAGAATGATTTCGGGTCCTGATGCGGCATCACGTGATGAAAGCAGGGATCGACCGGCGCAGCAGGATTGATGCCGCAGTTCTGACTGGAAGCGACGCCAGGCATGTAATCGGTACAGATCCTGGCGCCTTGCTGGAACACCTCGACTTCCACCTTCGGGGCGAACTGCGCAAACTTCTGATGCGCCCACATGTCGCCCGGCGGCCGGCCTTCGATCGGTCCGGTGCCGCCGCCCAGCGCAGCCGACACCGGTCGTTGGGTCTGGTTGGACAATGCCATCGGACGTGGATTGAGGTATCCGGCCGGCTGCCGGTTCATCAGGTCGAAACGTGGCATCGGCTGGGTGAATGGCTGGGCGCCAAAGAGCGGACTGCGTGGCGCACCGGTGGGAATGGCTGCATGCGCATTGCCGACCAATGGATTGAGGCCGTTTTTCCAGGCGAGCGCGCCGCTACCGGTGAACAATCCCCATTTGAAGAGGTCGCGGCGACTGACCGTTCCATGAGACAAGGCAGCGACGATTTCCTGACGGTTGCAACGCGCGGTCACCGCTTCTCGCACTCTTTGCGCACTTGCATCTTTATCCAAATACATATTCATTCCTTTACCTTGATAAAAATTAGAAAAAACATTCAAGAACTTTGATAAATACTAAGACTTGATGATTTAATTCAAGCGACTGGAAGTTCAGTTTTTGAACTTGTAAGTAGTTGACATGGACAGAATGCGTTTCTTATCTTTACTGCATTTGATAAATATCAATACAAAACAATCAAATAAATGTTTTTTTATAAAAACATTATTTAAAAAAAACATTAAATCTTTAAGTCCTTGTTTGTTTAAGCTCAAGAGAAATCAATATGGAAGGTTCAATCTTTTTCGGCGGGTACGCGCCTTTGTGACGAGAAGAGCACTTGGTTTTTTCCGTTGCAAATGAACCATCCGTAAAACGTTGTGCAGGGCATGCCGCCGGCACCAATTTTTCTTGTAAAGGATGGAGACGTGTCTCACTTTCATGTAGATGTATCTGTAGAACAAAGCTCGCGTGGATCGGAAGATCGGCCGGGATCCGGTGGGCAGCTTCGACGCCATCGGCGTGCTGATGCTGCGCGACGGGCTCCTTCTCGCATGCAACGGACGACCTGGGCCGGCGCGGCGCTGCTGTGCCTTGCAGCTGCCCTGCCCGGCAGTGCCGTTTTCGCGCAAGATGTCACCGGATCGCTCTCGCTGAAAACCGTGCCCGTGCCAGGACCGTCGCCAGCCGACCTCGCCGAATTCGTGCGTGACAAGGACGCCGCCATCCGGCTCGGCAAGG
>JAYTLK010000231.1:0-5396 GCA_043729515.1 Herminiimonas sp. | reverse complement strand
TGATACACGATCCGGTCATGCAGCCGCGACTGCCGGCCTTGCCAGAATTCCATGTAATCCGGCACCAGGCGGTATCCGCCCCAGTGCGCCGGACGTTTGGGATGCTCGCCTTGTTCCAGTTCAGCTGCGGTGAACTGCGCCTCCAGCGCCGCACGGTCGGCGATCGTCTCGCTCTGCGCCGACGCAATCGCGCCGAGCCGGCTGCCCAGCGGCCGGCTGGCAAAATACGCATCGCTCTCGGCAGCCGAGACTTGCTCCACTTTACCTTCGATGCGCACCTGGCGTTCCAGTTCGACCCAATGAAACAGCAGTGCAGCGCAATCGTGCACGGCCAGCTGGTGTCCCTTGCGGCTGGCGTAATTGGTGTAGAACGTGAAACCGCGCGCATCGAGGTCCTTGATCAGCACGATGCGTGACGAGGGACGACCATCGGCGCCGACCGTTGCCAGGCTCATCGCATTCGGCTCGGGCAGGCGGGCTTCCAGGGCTTCGGCAAACCATTTGTGGAACTGGTCGATCGGGTCCGCCAGCACCTCGGCCTCCGACAGGCTGGCGTGGCTGTAATCCTTGCGCAGGGCGGCAATATCCATCTCTGGCCTCATTCTGATCCGGTTGAACGGCGGGCATCGCGTGCCGGCCTCATGGCTGGCCCGGCATCGCGATGTGCCGGGTGCCGTCGATTGTGCCACGGAAGATCACTGCTTCCCCGCCCGTGATTTCAGCGAAGCGAGGCAGGCGGTCCGTTAAAATGCGGCGATGACATCAACCCCCGCCCAGCTTTCCGCCAGCTCCCCGAGTAAAACCACTGCCGCCGATGCTGATCATCCCGACATCGATTTCGCGCGCCGCTTCGGCGGCGTGGCCCGGCTGTACGGCCGTAGCGGACTGGCGAATTTCCAGGCGGCGAGTGTCTGCGTGGTTGGCGTCGGCGGTGTCGGTTCCTGGGTGGTAGAGGCATTGGCACGCAGCGCGATCGGTCACATCACCATGGTCGACCTCGACAATCTGGCCGAGTCGAATATCAATCGGCAGATTCATGCGCTGACCGGCACTCTCGGCATGGCGAAGGTCACGGCGCTGGCGCAGCGCATCGCGCAGATCAATCCGTTCTGCGAGGTGCATGAAGTCGAGGACATGCTCGATGCAGCGAACCTGGAACGTCTGATCGGCGCACCCGGTTTTGATTTCATCATCGACGCCATCGATGACGTGCGCGCCAAGACCGCATTGATCGCGTACTGCCGCGCCAACAAGCTGCGCCTGGTCACGATCGGCGGCGCCGGCGGGCAGATTGATCCGACCCGTATCGAGGTGCGGGACCTGTGCCGCACCGAGCAGGAGCCGTTGCTGGCAAAGGTACGCAAGCGGCTGCGGGCCGAACACGGTTTCCCGCGCGGCACGAAAAACAAGTTCGGCATCGATGCCGTGTTTTCGACCGAGCCGTTGCAGACGCCGGAGGATGAAGAAGCTGCCTGCGCCATCGATGTGGATACGAAGACAGAGCTTGGCGACATGGCGGCCACTGCGGTCGGCGCGGGTCGGGTCGACGATGCAGGCCTGGCCGACAATGCAACCAAGGACGTCTCCCTTGGCATCTCCGGCCTCAACTGCGCCGGCTACGGTTCTGCCGTTGTCGTGACCGCCGCATTCGGTCTGGTGGCAGCGGCGCATGTGCTGCGCGCCCTCGCGGCACTCCCTGCCAAGCCGGTCGAACCCTGCCAGTCGCATCCTCTGGTCCAGGTGAGCCAATAAACCTGGCGCATCGATTCTTTCCGGAATCTTCGGTCCCGTGATCACCTGCTCGTGCCCCGCCTGATTTCTGACGACCAAATGCTTATCCTCGACTTCCTTGCCAGCAAACGGGAAGCCAAGATGAACGTCCACGACCGACCTGTCCAATTGCCGAGTCTTTGGGAATCGCAGACGCGTGCCGCTGCATCTCCCGCTGGCGCTGCATCGCCTGCTGGTGCGGCATCGCCTGCTGCCGGCGCGAGCGCGCTTTCGGAGCCGCAACCGTTTGATGAACTGCGGCTCGATTCTCCGCGCGTCGCCAAGAGCATCGAGAAACTCAAGCGCAAGGGATACTTCACGATTCCGATCGCACCGGCAACCCGTGAGCTGCTGAGCGCGCAGAAATTTTCTGATGCCAAAAAATTATTCGCCTTGGCCGAGACCAGGGCCGTGACGCTCAAGCAGACGGACCATATGCCACGTGCCCAAGCAGGAGCGGCCAGGATTCTCTCGGCGATCCATCAGCGCGACGTGAAAGTCAATCCGAAGGAATTCGAAGTGCGCTGGCCAGGCAGCAGCGGCGCCGTTGGCTGGCACACGGATAACCGGCGGCAATCGCTGACCTGCCTCACGACTCTGCAGGGCGAGGGCACGCAATTCGTCTCACCCGAGACCGTCGACAAAAAATTCGGAGCAAATTATCAGGTAACGGGGTTTCTCGCACCGAAGGAAGGCGAAGCAGCAATCGCAGCCGACATCCGGTCAACCAAGCCTGGCAAATTCTATTTCTTTGCGGCTGAGGGACTGGATGCACCGGAGATTCCGAAGCTGGTGCATCGCGCGCCAGCCGGCAACCATCGCGCCACTTTCATGGCACGGTGGACCGAGGAAAAATAATCCGGTGTCGTATCGATGCCAGTCAGGCGTGATGCACGCGCGGTCTTTGCACGACCGTCATCGTCGCCGCTGCGCATGATGGACCTGGATCCCGGCCTCGCCTACGCGCCCGCGCCGGTACGACTCGCATTGCAGCGTGCAGCGCCAATGTCGCGCGGCGCGCTGCCATCAACCGGCAGGAATGCCCACTGATAACCGGTTGCGTCGAGTGACATCCGCAACACCCCGTGCGTCGAATTATCTTGTGCAAGGCTGTTCGGCTTGGTCGCCCTGAACGGTGTCAGGTCCGCGCCGCCATTGCCGATGACGAACTGGCGCATGCCCTGTCCCGCAGCCAGATTGGCGGTGGCGTCTTGCGGCGCGAAGCGTTCATAGCCGTGATCATGACCCGACAGCACCAGATCCGCCTTCACGTCCTGCAGGGCTTGCCAGGCGGCCCGCATGTGCGGGTTGTTGCCATGCCCACCGGAGCTGTAATACGGATGATGCCAGAAGGCCAGCACGCAGCCATGTGGGTCGCGTGCCCGTGTCTTCGCCAGGTCGTCCCGCAACCAGGCGATCTGTGCCTCGCTTTGGGGCGGGCGCAGGTTGCTGTTGAGGGAGACGATATGCCAGGCGCCGACATCATGGCTGTAATAGCCGCGCTGGTCTTCTCCGGCACGTTTGCCGAAGTAACCGAAGTAGCCCGGTGCGCCGACGGTGTAGTACTCGTGATTGCCCGGCGCTGGCAGCGTCTGCGCAAAAAACCGGCCCCAGGTCGGCGCGTAGCAGGTGGTGAATTCAGCGGGCAGGCCAGCCGGATACGTGGTGTCGCCCAGCGCCAGCACCAAGGCCGACGGATCATTGGCGATGCCGCGTTCGATCAGCGCCGCAGTGCGCGCGGCGCCACTTTGCGCGGCGGTCGTGCGCCTGCAATCTGCGATGTCGCCGGCTGCAAACAGGAGTACGACTGCGCCTTCCTGCGGCGCCTGTACGGCGGTGTCGCGCCCGGCCAGGCTGGCGCAGCCGGCCAGGGCTGCGACTGACAGGGCAAGGCTGGTTTTCAGGAGCGAGCGGTGGGAGCGTGGAGCACGGGGCATTTTTTTCGATTGCGTCGGGTTGGTGGTGTTGGCAGGTGATATGGTAGAACAGCTTCTCATCCGGCGTATTTTGCCCGTCTTTCCCGTCCCCACGAACACGACCTGCCATGAGATCCACCCGTGCCACCGCCGCAGTCGAGCGCCTGAAAGTCCGCGCCGCCAATCCAGATTATTCCCTTGTACTCAGCGCCAGCGGCCTGTTTCAACTGATCCTGCCCGATGCCGCCGGTGTGACCGAAAAGATCGGCAGTCCATTGCCACTCGATGACTTCGTAGCCTACGTCAACGCCAGCGGCCCGCAGACGCCGCGTCGCGTTACCAAGAACGATGCCGCTTTCGAAAAACAGCTCACCCGCAAGAAACCCGAGGATCCGACCGATGCCTGACCAGACCACCTCACCCCGCGCAGCCGCAATCGCTTCCGGCTTCGATGCCGTCGCTGTCTCCCGCCTGTGCAGCGTGATCGACGCGCATGTCGCCGACGGCCGCATTCCAGGCGCGACCCTGCTGATGACCCGTCACGGCGAAACCGTCGAGCGCGCCTTTGGTTGCCAGTCTCCTGACGCTCCCACGCCGATGTCCATCGACAGCATCTTTCGCATCTATTCGATGACCAAGCCGGTGGTATCGGTGGCGATCATGCGCATGGTCGAGGAAGGCCGGTTCCTCATCAGCGACGCGGTGGCGAAGCACCTGCCTGAATTCGCCGATGTGCAGGTCGGCGTCGAAACCCGTGGCGCCGATGGCACGCCGCACCTGCAGCTGGAACCGTGTCGCATGCCGATGACGATCCAGGACCTGCTGCGCCATACTGCTGGCCTGACCTATGGCATCTTCGGCGAATCGACGCTGGTCAAGACGGCATACCGGGAGTCTGGCGTCGAAAGCAGCCGCGCCGACAACCAGGAAATGATCGCCAGGCTGGCAAAGCTGCCGTTGGCGCTGCAGCCGGGCACCTGCTGGGAATACAGCCGCGCCACCGATGTGCTCGGTGCGTTGCTGGAACGCGTCTCGGGAGAAACGCTCGACGTGCACCTCCAGAAAACCGTCTTCGATCCGCTGGGAATGGTCGACACCGGTTTCTGGATTCCTGAAGCCCGGCAGCACCGCGCAGCACAGGCATTTGCCGTCGATCCGGTAACGGGCGCCAGCGTGCGTTTGCTCGATGTCACCCGGCGTCCCGTATTTCTCTCGGGCGGCGGTGGTCTGGTATCGACGGCACGTGACTACCTGCGTTTTGCGCGCATGCTGCATGGCGGCGGCGTGCTCGACGGCACGCGTCTGCTTTCGCGCAAGACAATCGCCTTCATGACGTCCGATCACCTGGCGGGCATGGCGGGCGCAACCTCCGGGCCGATGTATCTACCCGGCCCTGGCTACGGCTTCGGACTCGGTTTTGCGGTGCGCACGGAACAGGGCGGGCCCTTGACCGCAGGGTCGGTCGGCGACTACAACTGGAGCGGCCTGGCAGGAACCTATTTCTGGATCGACCCTGCGGAAGACCTGATCGCGATCTGGCTGATGCAGGCGCCGGAGCAACGCGATACCTATCGCCAGTTGTTGCGCACGCTCGTGACTGCCAGCCTCGCTTGAGGCGCTTGAGGCGCTCGATCACCTGAAGCCAGGCCGTGCACGGGCACGTTGCCAGCCTCGCCGAGCGCGTCGACTATCGATCTCAATGCGGCATCA
>JAYTLK010000230.1:0-27722 GCA_043729515.1 Herminiimonas sp. | reverse complement strand
ATCGCCGTCGGTATTTCGGGCGCGATCCAGCATCTGGCAGGCATGAAGGATTCGAAGACCATCGTCGCCATCAACAAGGACCCGGAA
Source organism: Herminiimonas sp. (assembly GCA_043729515.1). Classification (GTDB taxonomy): domain Bacteria; phylum Pseudomonadota; class Gammaproteobacteria; order Burkholderiales; family Burkholderiaceae_D; genus JANXSS01. Next base: position 27,635 of record JAYTLK010000230.1, on the reverse strand, counting down.
GCGCCGATCTTTTCGGTGGCCGACTATGGCCTGGTCGGCGACCTGTTCGATGTCGTGCCGCAGATGGTGACGGAACTCGGCTGAAGCGCTTGCCAGCCGCCGGCCGTCGAGGACATCGTCACGAAGCCTTGACGAAGTAACGGCTGGCGCCAGGCGCAGTCCAGGAGGCATCGGAACGGCAACATGGCCGGCCGATGCCTTCTTCGCATCGAACCGAACACAATTTCAAACAACGCATTCCGGAGACATCGATGACCTACCGCGCGCCCCTGAAAGACATGCTTTTCGTAATGAATGAACTGGCTGGCCTGGAGGCCGTGAATGCATTGCCGGGATGCGAGGATGCGACGCCGGAAACGGTCGAGGCGGTGCTGGAAGAAAACGCGAAATTCTGCAGTGAAGTCATTGCGCCCTTGAACTGGATCGGCGACCAGCAGCCGAGCGTCTGGCGCGAGGGCACCGTCACCACCACGCGCGGCTTCAAGGAGGCATTCCAGGCTTTCGGCGCAGCCGGCTGGCAGGGGGTGCAGCATCCGACCGAGTTCGGTGGTCAGGGCTTGCCCAAGCTTGTTGCCACGCCCTGCATCGAGATGCTGAACTCGGCCAACCTGTCGTTTGCGCTGTGCCCGCTGCTCACCGACGGCGCCATCGAAGCCTTGATGACGGCCGGCAGCGATACGCAAAAGGCAACCTACCTGGAGAATCTGATCTCCGGCAAATGGACCGGCACCATGAACCTGACCGAGCCGCAGGCCGGCTCCGACCTGGCGATGGTGCGCACGCGCGCCGTGCCACAGGATGATGGCAGCTTCCGGGTGTTCGGCACCAAGATCTACATCACCTACGGCGAACATGACATGGCCGAGAACATCGTCCATCTGGTGCTGGCCCGTACGCCGAATGCGCCGGAAGGCGTGAAAGGCATCTCGTTGTTCCTGGTGCCGAAATTCCTGGTCGAGACCGATGGCAAGCCTGGTGCGCGCAATGACGTGCACTGCGTCTCCATCGAGCACAAGCTTGGCATCAAGGCCAGTCCGACTGCGGTGCTGCAGTTCGGCGACCACGGCGGCGCCATCGGCCAGCTGATCGGCGAAGAAAACCGCGGCCTGGAATACATGTTCATCATGATGAACGCGGCCCGTTTCGCCGTCGGCATGCAGGGCGTCGGTGTGGCCGAACGGGCTTATCAGAAAGCCGTGGCCTATGCCAGGGAGCGGGTGCAGTCGCGCGACCTAGCCGGCTCGCCCGGGCCGGTGACGATCATCCATCAACCGGACGTGCGGCGCATGCTCATGTCGATGCGGGCCCAGATCGAGGGTGCGCGTGCGCTGGCCTATGTGACGGCGGCGGCTTTCGATGCAGCGCATCATGCGGCCGATGCCGAGGTGCGCCGAGTGAACCAGGCGTTCTATGAATACATGGTGCCGATCGTCAAGGGCTGGTCGACCGAAATGTCGATCGATGTCACCTCCACGGGCGTGCAGGTGCATGGCGGCATGGGCTTCATCGAGGAAACCGGCGCGGCGCAGTATTACCGGGATGCCCGCATCCTGCCGATCTATGAAGGCACGACCGCAATCCAGGCAAATGATTTGGTCGGCCGCAAGACAGTGCGCGATGGCGGCGCCACTGCGCGGGCGCTGGTGCAGCAGATGCGGGCGACGGTGCAGGAACTGGCTGCAGCCAATGCCGGCGCCGGTGCGCATGCGCCCGACTTCGCAGCGATCGGCGCCCGGCTCGACGCTGCTGCGCAAGCCTTCGATGCCGTAGTCGGCTTCATGGTCGACAATATCAAGACCGATATCAAGGGAGTGTTTTCCGGCAGCGTGCCTTATTTGAAAATGGCCGGCATCGTGCTCGGTGGTTGGCAAATGGCGCGTGCCGCGCTGGCAGCGCAGCGACTGCTTGCCACGGGCGGCGCCGGCTGTGACATCGGCTTTTGCCAGGCGAAGATCGGCACGGCGCGGTTCTTTGCCGATCACCTGCTGTCGCAGGCGGATGGCATGCGCCTGTCGATCGTGGACGGCAGCGCGGGCGTGATGGCGTTGGCCGAAGAGCAGTTCTGATACCGCGGGGCTGGCTCGACCATCCGGCGCGCGATCGACATGCCGTGCGGCCTGCAGCCCGACGGGCGAAATTGGCCTACACTTGAAGAAGGCGATTGGCCTGCATGACGAGAATAGAGGAACATCATGGCAATCGTGACCGCCCACCTGCAATCGAAACCCGGTCTGCGCGGCGCCCGCGCCATCACGGGTACCAGGCCGTCTCGCAGGGGCGTGATCGTGGCGCTTGCGGTGTCGTCATCGTTGCTGTCGGCCGGTTTGCCGTTCGGATTGCTCTGCGCACCGTTGCTTGCCGTCGCGGCTCCCGCTCCAGCCGAACCGCCGGGAGCGCTGCTTAGCAAGATTGATGTACAGGCAGTGCAGGCCACCGTGCAACGCCAGTTCGACGCCTTCGCGCGCGATGACGCCGCTGCCGCGTTTGCCCTGGCCAGCAGTGGCATCCGCACCCAGTTCGGCACGGCCGATAAGTTCATGTCCGTGGTCAGGAAGCAGTATCAACCGGTCTATCGGCATCGGGTCGCGCTGTTCACGGACACGGAGCGGGTCAGCGGCGCGGTACTGCAGACGGTACGCCTGACCGATGCGGATGACCGGGTCTGGGTCGCGGTCTATCGCCTCGAGCGCGAGATCGATGGCCACTGGCACATCGTCGGCTGTCAGTTGCTGGAAACAAAAAGCGTATCGACCTGAGGCGGCCAGAGCGGGCAGCCGGGCAAATGCGGTTCCTGTTCAACCGTAGGCGCCGCCCGTGTAGAGCAGGTCGAACGTGCGGGCAATCGTGGCAATCAGCAGCCCGGTGCCGATGCCGAAGGTGGCAATCACGATCAGGATCACGGTCCACCCGGAGTCTGAACTGCGGCCGGAGTTCGGATTGTGCAGGGCATCCCATTTCTCGTCAGGTGTAAGGCCGATCACCAGTGCCGCGATGAAGCCGGCGAAGATCGACAACGGGCACAGCAGCACATACAGCCATGCCTTGCGATCATGCCGCCCATACAGGTAGAAGCGATGCGCGCCGAGTCCGCCCAGGATGGCAGCCAGGAAGGTCGCCAGGGTCTTGTTCTTGTGCGCAGCAGTCATTGCGGGACATCCGAGAGTTGGCAGGGGTTGCCGGGTGAAGCACGCTGCCGGCGGGCGCCAGTGTGCATCAGGTCGCCGGGCGACGCAATGGGCTGATGACCGGGCCTTCGACCGGTCCACGAACCAGCCTTTTGAAGAGACAGACGGGGCCCGATGTTGCTGACCTTCAGGCGGCGGTACTGCATTCGTGTCACGACGGTCCAGCGAAGTTGCTGCGGCAGGGAGTTTCGCGCTATACTCTACGGCTTTTTCCGCCTTAGTACTCTTTACCTGGACACATCATGGTCGTTATCCGTTTGGCACGTGGCGGCGCTAAAAAGCGCCCTTTTTTCAACATCGTCGCCACCGATTCCCGTAATCGCCGCGATGGCCGCTTCATCGAGCGCATCGGTTTCTACAATCCGGTCGCCTCGGGCGCGGAAGAGAGCTTTCGCATCGTTCAGGACCGTCTGGCTTACTGGGAAGGCGTCGGCGCCCAATTGTCGCCAACCGTTGCCCGTCTGGTCAACGCTTCGGCAAAGAAAGCTGCAGCCTGATCATTCGCCTTCCTTCGGGACGGGTTGATTCGATCCGGCAGCGATGATGCAAAAAACAGCTTCCGGCGTGACGATTCCTGCTGATCTGGTGACGGTCGGGCATGTGACGGGTGCCTATGGGCTGCAGGGCTGGATTCGCATCCGGCCCTATGCCACTGATGCGGATGCCTTGCTCAGCGCCCGGCGCTGGTGGCTCGACAAGCCGGAGTTGCGTGACGTCGACATGTTGCACGCAAAAATGCACAGCGGTGACGTCGTCGCGCAGTTGATGGGTGTGGCCGACCGCGAGGCGGCCGAGGCCCTGAAGGGCACCGTGGTGCAGGTCTCGCGGGCGCATTTCCCGGCGCTGGCGGACGACGAGTTCTACTGGGTTGACCTGATCGGCCTGGCAGTTGAAAACCTGCAGGGTGAATCGCTGGGGCAGGTGCGCGACATGATGGACAACGGCGCACACCCGATCTTGCGAACGACCTTGGTTGCCGAAGACGGTATCCAGACGGAGATACTGATCCCGTTCGTCGAGCGTTTCGTGCACCAGGTGGATCGGCAGGCGAAGAAGATCGTGGTCGATTGGGGCCTGGATTATTAGGTTGCATGAACGGGCAGGTATGCAATTCGACGTCGTGACGCTGTTTCCGGAAATGTTCGCGGCGCTTACCCAGGCTGGTGTAACCCGACGCGCGTTCGAGCAGCACCGATGCAGCCTGCAGTTGTGGAACCCTCGGGATTTCACCACCGACGCGCATCGCACCGTGGATGACCGCCCGTACGGCGGTGGTCCGGGAATGGTGATGATGGCAAGGCCGCTGGAGGCGGCGATCGGCGCCGCCAGGGCGCGCCAGGTTGCAGCTGAACTGGCGCCGCCGCGGGTGGTTTATCTCTCGCCCCAGGGGCGTGCGCTGACGCATGCGCGGGTAATGGCGCTGCGCCAGGAGCCGGGTCTGGTGCTGTTGTGCGGTCGGTATGAAGCGGTTGACCAGCGGTTGCTGGAGCGGTGTGTGGATGAGGAGATCAGCCTCGGCGATTTCGTGCTCTCCGGTGGCGAGTTGGCGGCAATGGCCTTGATGGATGCAGTGATCCGGCAATTGCCAGGCGTATTGAATGATGCGGCGTCGGCGGTGGAAGACAGCTTCGTCAATGGACTGCTGGATTGCCCGCACTACACGCGACCTGAAGTCTACGAGGGCATGTCGGTGCCGGCGGTGCTGCAGGGCGGGCATCATGCGGAGATCGAGAAATGGCGCCGGCAACAGTCGCTTGTCTCGACGGCTGCAAAACGGCCGGATTTGCTGGCGGTGGCCCGTGCGGCAGGCGCCTTGAGCAAATCGGATGAGATGCTGTTGCAAACAGTGGATTCGCAGGCAGGACAGGGCAAGTGAAACGGAAGCAGTAACAGTAACGAATCGAAGGCAGTAACCCGGCTGCAGAACAAGCCGGGTTGAACGAGCGCAGTACTAGGAACGCATTATGAGAATGGCCGCAATTTTAGAAACGCAGCACTAGAAACGCAGTACGGAAAACGCAGTAGGTCTCAAGCAGTACCCGCCGCAAGGCATGCGCAGTCACCCGGTTTGATCGGTGCTGCATGGTTAACCCCATCCTCTGCCGGGCAACAAGGTGCATGTCGCACCGGGCGCCGACAAGATGGTTCATGGAGTCGAAAAAAAATGGATCTGATCCAAATTCTGGAACAAGAAGAAATTGCCCGCCTGGGCAAGAGCATCCCCGATTTTGCGCCGGGCGATACGGTCATCGTCAGCGTCAACGTCGTCGAGGGCACCCGCAAGCGTGCGCAGGCGTATGAAGGCGTCGTCATTTCGCGCCGCAATCGCGGCCTGAATTCGAACTTCATCGTCCGCAAGATTTCATCGGGTGAAGGCGTGGAGCGGACGTTCCAGTTGTACTCGCCATTGATCGCGTCGATCGAAGTCAAGCGTCGCGGTGATGTGCGTCGCGCAAAACTGTATTATCTGCGTGAGCGCTCGGGCAAGTCGGCGCGGATCAAGGAGAAGCTGCCGAACCGTCGCAGTGTCGCCAAGCAAGCTGCACAGTAAGCTGGCTGATTGCACGCAACGAAGGGCACCCTGCGGTGCCCTTTTTGCATTCGACTTCATCATGTGCCGGCCGGTGCGCACGGTAGCCTAGAGCGGGAAACACTGTGTCCAAATTGTTGTTCGATCCAGCCCTGTTGCCTGTCGAATCCCTTGCCGGTGAAGCGCCGCCCGCAGCGGTGCATTTGTCGGTCGAGGCACTGCGGGCGCGGTTCGATACGCCCCCCGTCTGGCAACCCGAAACCATGGCGGAACATGCGCTGTTTGCCGCGGATGCACCGCTGACGCCGGCCTCGGTCCTGATGCCGATGGTGGTACGCGAGACCGGCCTGACGCTGCTGTTTACCCAACGCACGGCGCATCTGACCGACCATGGCGGCCAGATCAGTTTTCCGGGTGGCCGCGCCGAAGCCAGCGATCTCTGCGCCATCGATACGGCATTGCGCGAAACCGAGGAAGAGGTCGGTCTGGATCGCCGTCATGTGGAAGTGCTCGGCGTGCTGCCGGATTACCTGACCGGTACCGGTTATCGGGTCACGCCGGTGGTCGGTCTGGTGCATCCGCCGTTCGGACTGCGCGCCGACCCTGGTGAAGTTGCCGAAATCTTCGAGGTACCGCTGTCATTCCTCATGGATGGCGCGAACCACCAGCGCCGCAGCGCTGTCTTTCCCAGCGGGCACGGCCGCCGCAGTTTCTATGCCATGCCATATGACCGTTTTTTCATCTGGGGCGCTACCGCCGGCATGTTGCGCAATCTGTTTCATTTCCTGCGTGCCTGAAGCAACCGGCCAGCGCTTGCTTGATTCTGGTCAGCGCATGTTTGATTCTGGTAGTTCCGTGCGGTATTGTTTGGTCTGACCGATCCTCAAGGCAGCCCGATGACCTTTCTTTCGATTTTCTTTGCGCTGCTGGCAGAACAGTTCCAGCCGCTGCGAGCCGACAACCCGGTGTATGCCGCGATCAAGACCTTCGTGCGGCGCATGGAACGCTGGTTCAATGCGGGACACGCAAGCGATGGCCGGCTGGCCTGGTTCCTGACCATCGCCGCGCTGATGCTGCCGACCGCATTGCTGTACTGGCTGTGCCATTACACCAGTCCGTTCCTGGCGCTGGCCTGCAACGTCGCCATTCTCTATCTCACGCTCGGATTTCGGCACTACAGCCATCATTTCACCTCGATCCAGCTGGCGCTCAATGCCGGCGACGAGGCCAGCGCCCGGCGCCTGCTCGCGCAATGGACCGACCTCGATACCACGGCGATGGAGATGCCGGAAATTGCGCGTGTAGCCGTCGAAAAGGCGCTGGTGACGACGCACCGGAATGTGTTCGGCGTCTTTTTCTGGTTCCTGATGCCGATCGGTCCGGCCTGCGCGGTGATGTACCGCGTGGCGGAGTATCTGTCGCGTGCCTGGAACGAGCCGGAGCACATGCGCAACGAGGCCTTCGGCCGGTTTGCGGCCCGTGCCTTTTACTGGATCGACTGGCTTCCGGTGCGCCTGACGGCGGTCGCATTCGCCATCGTCGGCAATTTTGAGGATGCGATCTATGCCTGGCGCAATTTCGCGGCGCGCTGGCAGGATGAAGCGGTCGGCATCATCCTGTCGGCCGGCAGTGGCGCCATGGGCGTGCGCCTGGGCAGCGCAGCACAAACCACTGCCGACAGCCTGGTCACGGAAGCAGTCGATTTCGAGACAGGCGGCATCGATGCCGAGGGACCGCTGGGCGAGGAAGCCACGGCGCGGGCACTGCAAAGCACGGTCGGGCTGGTGTGGCGGGCGCTGCTGCTGTGGATGCTGTTGTTGCTGCTGCTGTCGCTCGCGGTCTGGCTGGGTTGACATTTGCAGCATGGGCCGTTTCGCGTGGCCGCGCCAAGCCGGTGAGGCGAGCATCGCTCGTTTCGCGTGGTCTTCCATAAGATATACTATCGAAGACCCGGAACAACGAGACACCATGCACCGCCGCCCCATCCAGGCGGCAGGTCAGCAGCGCAACCGGTACTGCCAACGCACTGCCACTCGCCGATCACATGGCCGACACAGCATCGAATTCCCCGCCGGCGCCTGCCGGAGAGCGCATCATCCAGGGCATCACCAGCGATGGTCGGGCGTTTCGTCCAAGCGACTGGGCCGAGCGCCTGTGCGGCGCGATGTCCTGCTTTCGACCCGACGGCTATGCCGGGCGCAATGCTCACCTGGTCTTTTCTCCCTACGTACGGCCGACGGTGCTGGGTGGCGTAAAGTGCGTCGTCGTCGCCGAAGCCCTGCGCGCGCTGCAACCGCTGGCCTGGCATTTCGTGATGGATTTTGCGCGCGACAACGACCTGCAGCTGATCGAGGCCTGCGTGTTGCCGGATCCGGCCCCATCCCCTGCGCCATCAGCGCCGCTGTAATCGTCATCGCGCTTCGCGTGCGGCGTTTTACTGGAGAATTCCATGTCCCAGGCTGAAAACTTTCCCCCACCGTCTGATCCCGCGACGACCACCTCGAAACCAGCTTCGCCCTCGGTGGCGGTATCGATCGGACCCGTGCCACCCGCGGCCGGCCCGCGCTTGGCCGGGGCATCGGCTGAAGCAGGCGCCACCCGCACCGAACGAGACTCTTTCGGTCCGATCGCCGTCGATGCGCAGCGTCTGTGGGGCGCGCAGACCGAACGGTCGCTGGCGCATTTTCATATTTCGACCGAGCGCATGCCGGTCGAGCTGATCCTGGCGCTGGCCGAGGTCAAGCGCGCCTGCGCACTGGTGAACCGAGACCTCGGCCGGCTCGATGCGCAGCGCGCAGGCGCCATCGTTGCCGCGGCCGACGAAGTCATTGCCGGTCACCATCCGCATGAGTTTCCGCTGGCCGTCTGGCAGACCGGCTCGGGCACCCAGACCAACATGAACATGAATGAAGTGCTGGCCAACCGCGGCTCGGAACTGCTCGGCGGGCCACGCGGGGAAGGACGCAAGATTCATCCGAACGATCATGTCAATCTCGGCCAGTCGTCCAACGATATTTTTCCGACCGCAATGCATGTGGCGGCGGCACGCGGCATGAACGAGCGGCTGATTCCGGCCGTGCGGACGCTGCAGTCGACATTGCATCGCAAGGCGGGTGTCTTCGATCACATCGTCAAGATCGGCCGCACCCATCTGCAGGATGCGACGCCGATGACGCTCGGCCAGGAATTTTCCGGCTATGTCGCGCAGCTCGCGCATGCCCAGGCACTGGTGGCCATGTTGCTGATGCCGCTGCTCGAACTGGCCGTAGGCGGCACGGCGGTGGGCACCGGGATGAACACGCATCCTGAATTCGGCGAGCGGGTCGCCACCGAACTGGCGCAACGCTGTCATGTCGGTTTCAGGAGCGCCGCCAACAAGTTTGCCGCCCTGGCAGCGCACGACGCGCTGGTGGCCGCGCATGGTGCATTGAAGACGCTGGCCGTTGTCATGATGAAGATTGCAAACGACATCCGTTGGCTGGCTTCCGGCCCGCGCTCCGGGCTGGGCGAGATCCGGATTCCGGAGAACGAGCCGGGCAGCTCCATCATGCCGGGCAAGGTCAATCCGACGCAATGCGAAGCCATGACGATGCTGTGCTGCCAGGTCTTCGGTAATGATACCGCCATCACGGTGGCTGGCGCCTCGGGCAATTTCGAACTGAATGTCTTCAAGCCGCTGATTGCGCATGCATTTCTGCAAAGCGTGCGCCTGCTGGCAGACGGCATCGACAGCTTCGACCGCCATTGCGCGCAAGGCATCGAAGCCGACGAGACCCGGATCGCCGACCTGATGCGGCGCTCCCTGATGCTGGTGACGGCGCTGGCGCCGCACATCGGCTATGACAACGCAGCGAAGATCGCCAAGGAAGCGCATCGAACCGGCGCCACGCTGGAAGAAACCGCGGTGGCAATGGGCCTGGTGAGTGCGGAAGATTTCGCACGCTGGGTGCAGCCGCTTGCCATGACGCGGCCGGATGGTTAGGGCTACGGTATGATCGAACGTATCTAAAACGAGCGAAATGCACTATTCATCATGGGACAGATCCTGTTGGTGCGCCACGGCCAGGCATCGTTTGGCAGCAGTAATTATGATCAGTTGTCGGCACGGGGTGAAGGGCAGGCGCGCATGCTGGGCGCCTGGTTTGCACAGCGAGGCCAGCGCGTCGACCAAGTGGTGAGCGGCACCATGATGCGGCATCGGCAAACCGCGCGGGGTTGCATCGATGCATTGCAGGGTGCGGTTGCCACATCAGCTGATTTAGCCAATGCAGCCACGCCGGGCGGCATGCGCGACACCGATGCGCTTGGCAAGATGCAATGGCAGGAAGACGCCGGCTTCAATGAATACGATCATGACGCCGTGCTGCATTGCTATCGTCCCGAATTTGCCCAGCAAGGTGAAGTGCGGCGGTTCATCGCCGCGACCGAAAACGGCAACCGCGTCTTCCAGCAGATTTTCGAGGATGCGATGGCGCGCTGGATGAGCGGCGCCCACGATACCGAATACCGCGAACCCTGGCCGGTGTTTCGCCAGCGTTGCATCGATGCGCTTGCACGCCTGGTGCAGGCTTGCGGGTCGTCGCGGACGGCGATCGTGTTCACCTCCGGCGGCACCATCGCCACGCTTTGCCAGCATGTGTTGAAGATGCCGGATCCACAGATGTTCGCGTTGAACTGGACCCTGGTCAACAGCGCCGTGACGAAACTCTATCATCGCGCCGCGCCGGTCGCACAGGCACCAGCGGCGAGCTTGAGCGAGCAGTCTGCGCCGCGCATCCTGTCCATGGGATACCTGAACAGCTACGCTCACCTGGAGATCACCAACGATCCCCAGGCGATTACTTATCGTTAGTGATCCCGGCGCCGGTGGCGGCTTTCCGACGCGCGCCTCGGCCGGCTAGCGCGTGCTGCCACGGCGCAGCAAATTGACGATTGCCAGCAGAATGATCGCCCCGAGGAACGACACCAGCAGCGAGCCAACGCTGAAGTCGTTCTGATTGATGGTGCCGGTGCCGAACAACGGCGCCAGCAGCCAGCCGCCGAGCAGTGCGCCGATAATTCCCACTACCACATTCAGAATCATGCCTTGCTGTGCGTTGGTTTTCATGACCATGCTGGCGAGCCAGCCGAGAATGCCGCCAATGACGATCCAGATGATGAAATTCATGCCGATCTCCTTGTGAAAAAATTTGCGCCGCGTGACGGGTTGTCCAATGTCACGTGACGTTTTGAGCATCGTGCACCCGTGGCAGTTCCGGCAATTGCATAAAAGGCCGGCGACCGGCCGGCCTTGGCGGCGGGTCATCGCCGTGGAACACGGTGCAACTCTCTGCCGAATGCTCGTTACCGTACAAAGTTGCAGTGCAGCGAACTGGCATAGTCAGACTGTCGGACGCGCCGGCTATGGACCCGCAAATTGAGCCCGCAGGACAGATTTTTTTCGCGAATCGTTTCCGCTGCTGACTTCACTGCTCGCTTCACTGCTCGCTTCACTGCTCACTTACAGGACGCCACGATCATGACTGCAACCCATACCGACAAAGCGGCGCACCAGGCGCATCAGGCTGCACATGCAGAACGCGAAGAGGCGTCGCTCGACAATGCGGTCGAAGCGACCTTTCCTGCCAGTGATCCGATCGCCGAAGTGCCTGCCTCCGCCACTTCGGCAAAGGTGATCGACAGCGAGGATGCCGAGCTCGACAAGGCAATCGAAATGACTTTTCCGGCCAGTGATCCGGTCGCCGTCTCCAACATTACCAAGGTCATCCCGAAAAAACCGGATTGAATCGATCATGGGAAGTTGCGGTGGGTTGACGATTGCGCGCTACGTCGGCGGCGTTTTGTTGCCAGGCCAAGGTCTGTGATGTTGGATATTTTCGGCAAATTATGGCTGCAGGGTGTCAAGCGCCTGATCAAGGCGCAATCGACGCAGGTCGCCCGGCAGCGCAAGCTGCACGCCGGCTTGCAAAAGGCCGCGGTCAAGGCGGTCGTGAAGGCGGCAACGACACCGGTCAAGCTGCCGGGCCCGCGCGCATCCTTGCAGGTGACTGGCAAGCGCATCGATCGCGCCGCCATCAACGTTCTCGGTAACAGCCAGAAGAAACCGCGCAAGCGCGTGCGCCGGGCGTTGCCAGATGCCGCGACAGCGCCAGCGCCTGCATCAACGTCGCTCGATGCCGGTGGCAGCTGGCGCCGCGTGTTTCAATCGTCGAACGCGGTTCTTGGCAGCGCGCGCGCACGGCGCATGGGCGGCTGGCTGTTCCTGCCGGAGATGCACGCCGACGCACCGCCCGACAGCCTGCCGCTGGTCGTCATGCTGCACGGCTGCGGGCAGACTGCACCTGAATTTGCCGCCGGCACCCGCATGAACCAGACCGCCGCGCGCGAGGGTTTTGCCGTGCTTTATCCGCAGCAATCCTTGAGCGCACATCCACAGCGCTGCTGGCCGTGGTACCGGCGCGTGGTCCAGGAAGGTGGGGATGAGCTTGCGCTGATCGCAGCCATGGTCGAGCGGACCTGTGTGCGCAGTCGGCTCGACAGCCACCGGGTTTATGTAGCCGGATTGTCGGCCGGCGCCGCGCTGGCGCATGCCCTGGCCTTGCGCCGGCCCGATCTGTTTGCCGCTGTCGCACTGCATTCCGGGCCGGTCTACGGCGTGGCCGATTCACGCATGAGCGCTTTTACCGTCATGCAGCAGGGCACGCGCGATCCGGTCACGCCGATTGCCCGCCTGCAGCGGGAGCAGGGCGGCGCGCATGCCATGCCGAGCCTCATCATTCAAGGCGAACAGGACCAGGTGGTGCGGCCGGCGAATGCCGCCCAGTTGTTTGCACAATGCTGCGCCGTCAATGAACTCGACCCGGCGCAAGTCGCGCCGCCGCGTCTGTATGCCGCACGCAAGGGATGCAATGCTTACCGCATCACGGAGGCCGGTCGGGGCCGCTGCATGCTGGTGCGGCTGGTGGAAGTCGCACATCTGTCGCATGCCTGGAGCGGCGGCGATGCGGCGCTGCGCTACAATGCCGCGCCAGGGCCGGATGCCAGCGCCATGTTGTGGGCGTTCTTTCGGCGCCACGTGCGGACCTAGCCCGGCACCTGCCGCGTCAACTGCCGCCCGATGCACTGCAGCGCACTGCAGCGCACGGCACCGCAACCATGCGGCCCATCCGGTCATGTCTGTCTATCCCTCCACTTAGCGACGACTCATGGGAAAACCGTTTTCTCCGGCCTGCGAACGCAACCGCGAACCGATCCTCGGTCAACTGAACGGGTTGCTTGCAAAGCACCACCGGGTGCTGGAGATCGGCAGTGGCACCGGCCAGCATGCGGTCCATTTCGGCCAGCATCTTCCACACCTGCTCTGGCAGACCAGCGATCTGCCGGACAACCATCCCGCCATCCATGCCTGGCTCGACGAGGCGCGGCTTGCCAACGTGCTGCCACCACTGACACTCGACATGGCCAATGCCGGTTGGGCCGACCGGGCTGGCGTGCCGGCCGGCGGCGGCTTCGATGCAGTCTATTCCGCCAACACCGCGCACATCATGTCCTGGCCACAGGTGCAGACGATGCTCGCGGGTGTGGCGGCCTTGCTGCCGCCTGACGGGGTGTTCGTGCTGTACGGCCCTTTCATCGTGGCCGGTGAGCCGATCGGCGAAGGCAACCTGCGCTTCGACGCTGCCTTGCGCGCAGACGCGCCGCATCGTGGCCTGCGTGAACTGGACGTCATGCGCGATGCGGCAGCCAACCGTGGTTTGCTGCTCGACACGGTTCACCTGATGCCAGCGGACAATCGTCTGCTGGTCTTTATCCGGCAGGCCGCTCCAGGTTGATCGCTGCATGCAATTTTCCCTGCGTGCCAGCGCAGCTGCGAAGGCTAGTGCGGCGCAAAGCAGTGAGGCTATGCAGAACGACATCGCCATGCACGGTTACCGCAGCCAAGGCACGCTGTTTCGGACAACGCGCGCAACCGCGGCATTGCCTGATGGTGTCGGCACTGCGCCTGCCGGGCGACAGCGCCTTCATCGCCTTACCGTGTGTGCCGGCGCTAAGACTGGAACCTGATTTTTCCACAGCTGATGCGCCATTACCGTAGCGTCCTCCAGGGCCGTCACCAAGTGGCGCTGGCAGACGATGCCCTGATCGGAAGCGACAGCCACTGACAAACCGGCGGCGGCATCAATAGTTCGGTACCATGCGGCATCACGTCCCGCAGTCCGTGGGGCGGCAAACACATGTTCTTGCTGGTGGTCGGTTGCTCATGTCAAAACGATTCGGCGGTACCGATGCAGTCGGCATCGCGTCCTATGTCCTGGCGGGCGTCGCGCTGCTGGTCATCCTGCTGAAGGGCTTGCTGGTCGCGCTGCTCTCCGGTTTGCTGGTCTATTCGCTGGTCCACATGATCGCGCCGCGTCTCGGACGTAATCTCGGCAGCCGCCGGGCGCGCATCATTGCGATCGCTGCCCTGGCCATGCTGATCGTGGCGCTGCTGTCCGGCGCCATCTGGGGTGCGGTGGTATTTTTTCAGAGTGACGCCGGCAGCCTGCATCGTCTGATGCGCCGCATGGCGGACATTCTCGAAGTTTCGCGCGATCAAATTCCCCTGTGGATGAAAAGCCATCTTCCGGAAAACATCGACCAGATGCGCATCATGGGCAGCGATTGGTTGCGCTCCCATGCGGTCGAAGCCAAGTCGGTGGGCGAGCAGGCCGGGCGGGTGGCGGTGCATCTGCTGCTGGGCATGATCATCGGCGCCATGGTGGCGCTGCACGACAGCACCGATTTGCCGCATGCTTCGCGCCCACTGGCCGCGGCCCTGCGGGCACGGCTGGTGCGGCTGCACACGGCGTTCCAGCAGATCGTGTTTGCACAGGTTCAGATCGCCAGCATCAATGCGGCGCTGATGGCGGTGTACCTGCTGGTGATTCTGCCGATCGCCGGCATCACGATGCCCCTGACAAAAAGCCTGATCGTCATCACGTTTTTTGTCGGCATGATTCCAGTGGCCGGCAACCTGATCTCGAACACGATGCTGGTGATCGTCGCCCTGTCAATCTCGCTGCAACTGGCGGGAGTGTCGTTGCTGTTCATGATGGTGGTGCACAAACTGGAATATTTTCTCAATGCCCGCATCGTTGGCGCGCGGATCCAGGCCAAGCCATGGGAACTGCTGGTGGCGATCCTGGTCATGGAGACCGTATTCGGGCTGCCCGGCCTGGTGGCGGCGCCGGTGTTCTACGCCTACGTGAAGCAGGAATTGATGGACCGTGATTTGATCTGAGGATACCGGTCAGATCAAATGGTCAGGCGCCAGTTTGCAGGGCGCGGCCAGGTCGCCGGTCTCGATCTGAATCGTCGCATGGCCGATGGCGAACTGATGTTGCAATGCGTCGGACACGCCGCAAGTGAAGGCGTCACCCGGATAACCCTCGGGGATGACGAGGTGCACGGTCAGCGCCGTATCGGTTGTGCTCATGCCCCAGATGTGCAGGTCGTGAATTGCGGTTACGCCAGGCAGGCTGCACAGATAGGCACGCACTTTCTCGACCGGCATGCCTTGTGGCACGGCCTGTAGCGCCAGGTGTACCGAGTCGCGCAACAGGCCCCAGGTGCCGAACACGATCAGCAGTGCGATCACCAGGCTCACCGCCGGATCGAGCCAGGCCCAGCCGGTGTAGAGGATGACCGCGCCGGACACGACCACGCCGAGGGAGATCAGGGCATCGCCGGCCATGTGCAGGAAGGCGCCGCGGATGTTCAAGTCATCGTCGCCACCGCGCATGAACATGAGCGCAGTCGCCGTATTGATCACCACGCCGATGGCGGCAATGATCATCACGGTGGTGCTGTTGACATCGGCCGGTTTGCCGAAGCGGCTGATCGCTTCCCAGGCAATGCCGGCGGTCACCGTCAGCAGCAGCACGGCATTGATTACCGCCGCCAGGATCGAGGTGCTGCGCAAGCCGTACGTGAAGCGGGAAGAAGGCAGGCGCTTGGAAAGCACCGCAGCGCCCCACGCCAGCAGCAAGCCGAGCACATCCGAGAGGTTGTGACCGGCATCGGCCAGCAGCGCCAGTGAATTCGCCAGGAGGCCGTAAATGAATTCGGCGATGACGAAGCCGCCGTTGAGAATGATGCCGACGGCGAAGGCGAGGCCAAAATCCTTGGGGGCGTGCGCATGCCCGTGCCCGTGACCATGGCCGTGATGATGTCCATGATCTCCATGGCCGTCGTGCTTGCCTGGATGGCGGTTATGGTCATGTCCGTCGCCAGGAGCGTGTCCGTGGCCATGGTCCCGTGCATGCTGCGCCCCGTGGTCATGCGGGTCGCCGTGCGGCTGCTGGGGCTGGGGTTGGGGCTGAGGCTGAGAATGGGAGTGCGGATGCGCCATCGATCGGATTTCGAAAAGGTGGGAAGAACTGTCGCCGGAAGGCATGCAATCGGCGCCATCGGCGACGCTGCGTCATTGTAGTCGGGAAGGCGCTGACGGTCAGGCCATGCCGGCGGCTGCCGGCGTGGCAGGCACGGTGCGTGCCGGACCGATGGCATGCACCGCGATCGCCAGTAGCGCCAGGCACCAGACGATCAGTGCCCCGGACGGCAGGTCGAACAGGGTAGACAGCACCAGGCCGATCGCATAGCCGCCCAAGCCGATCAGGTAGGCCAGTGGCAGGCGGCGACGCTCGGCATAATTGCGCACGCCAAGGCTGGGCACGATCAGGCTGGCGAACACCAGATAAACGCCCACCAGTTGCACCGATACCGTCACCGCGAGCGCAAACACGAGATAGAAACCCAGCCGGCCGATGCGCTCGCCCGACAGCGTCAGCAGCGCAATGATCACCGCGGCGGCGATGGCCGGAAACAGCAGTTGGTCAAAGCGCACCCAGAGGATCTGCCCGGCCAGCAGGTCGCGCAGATGTTCGCCACCGTGCGGATTGTGCGCCAGCAGCAGCAGGCCACCGGTGGCTGCCAGGATGAACAGCACGCCGATTTGCGCTTCCTGCACTTCCGGCCAGCGTTTCTCGGTCCAGGTCAGCAGGAAGGCGCCGAGCATGGCCGCCACGCCGGCGGCGGCCTGCACCATCCACCCCTGCGGATCGAGGTCCGACATGCCGGCCACGATCACGCCGAGTGCGGCAATCTGGGCAATCGCAAGATCGATGAAGACGATGCCGCGCTTGAGCACTTGCGCGCCCAGCGGCACATGGGTCAGCAGCACCAGCATGCCGGCCAGGAAAGCCGGCAGCACGATCAGCAGATCACTCGCGTGGCTGCTCATTTGGCTGCTCATTTGGCTGCTTCGACGAGACGGGCGACAGTGTCGTCGAACAAGGAAAACAGATCCTTCGTCCGCTCGTTGCCACCGACCGTGAACGGCAGCACCACCGCCGGGATCTTCGCATGCTCGGCCAGCCAGTCGGAAGCGCGTGCGTCCTGATACGCCGCGCGCAGCACCATCCTGGCCGGCTGTTTCTGCAACTGTGTCAGCAACTCATTCAAGTGCGATGCGCTTGGTTCGACGCCGGGTTTCGGCTCGAGCGTGCCGACCTGTTTCAAGCCGGCCCAATGCATCAGGTATTCCATGTTCTTGTGATGTTCGACCACGGCCAAGCCCCGCACCGGCGCCAGTTGCTTGTCCCATTTCTGCATGGCGGCACTCCAGCGACCGGAAAAATCAGCCAAACGCGATTGATAGACAGCCGCATTGGCCGCGTCGATCTGCGCCAGCCGCCTGGCCATCGCATCGGCAACCTTGAGGATGTTGCGCGGGTCTTGCTGGATATGCGGATTACCGGCCGCATGGACGTCGCCGTCGCTGCGATCGAGACGCGCCGGCACGTCCAGGCGCGCCACCACGGCGCCGGCTTCGAAGTTGCCCGGTTGACCAGGCGCGATCTTCGGATTGCCGGATTGCTGCAGGAGGATCGGCAGCCAGCCGACTTCGAGCTCCAGCCCGGTGCAGGCCAGCAAATCGGCATTGCGGGTGCGCGCAATCAGGCTCGGACGCGCCTCGATGCGATGCGGATCCTGCAGGGCCGTGGTGGCGCTCGACACCTTGACCCGGTCGCCGCCGAGCTCGGTGGCCAGCGCGGCCCATTCCGGCTCGCAGGCAAAGACATTGACCACGGCCTGTGCCGGTGCCGCGAGAAGGGTTGCCGCAAGTGCCAGTGGCGCGGCAATGAATGCGATTGAACGTGTCGACATGGTGGCTCCTAGAACGTGTGAGCGCCGTGGGCGCCCAGGCTCATGATGTATTGAAGGAAGATCTGATGGTCGGTTGCCTCCGGCCGGGCGCGGTCCTGCGCATATTGCAAGCGGAAGCGGCTGAATTCGGATGGCGAGTAATCGATCATCGCAGTCGTGCGTCGCGGATGATATGGCGCGAGCTGCGCGAGCTGCGCGAAATTCGCGGTATCGAGCCCGGCGCCGAAGCTGCCCGATCCGGCATCGAGGCGGTCGTGGCGCAGGCCGGCCCGCCATCCGGCAGTGAACTGGAACACCCCCTGCAAATACCAGCCCGATTGCGTATTGCGATAGCTTCCTGACTCCGCGGCGCCGAACAGATCTTGCGTCAGACTGCCGCGGTCGGTACGGCGGAAGTATTCTCCTTGCAACTTGAGATTGGTTTGCACCGGGTTCCCATTCGGCGACCATTTGTAGATGGCGTCAGCCACCAAAGTGCCACTGTTGCCCGTGAATGCGTTGGTAAGCGCCGCGCCGGCTGCATTGGCGTCGTCGAAGCCGCGTCCCGCCGCGCCGGCATGCAGATACGACAGCCCGGCCCGGTAGCTGGCCGATTCACCGATGTCGTCGCCGACGTGGGCAAACAGCGCCGCCGAGCCGATGCCGTTGCGGTTGCGGTCGTTGCCGGGGAACGTCGTGCCGCGGCCGAGCTCGATGCCGATTTCGGTAAAGCGCTCGGTCGGCGCCAGCCAGCGCAGCTGCACGCCCTCGGCCTTGAATTGGCCACCGAAGAACGCCTGATAGGCCAGCGGCGCATCGACGAAATCCCAGGTATGCGCATGCTGGCCGTTCAGATAGCCCACGGACGACAGAAAGCGGCCTGCCTTCAGGTTGACGCCACTGGCCAGACCCTGGCTCTGGAAAAAGGCTTCCTCGACACTCACCGTATCGTCCGGGGCCAGGGAAAGCGACATCTGCCCGGAAAAACGCGGATCGATCGACGCCGCCAGCGTCAGTTCCGATTCGCCCAGGTTGAAGCCGCGCCTGCCGGGGCCGATGTCACCGCCGCGCACGAAGCCTTGAATGCGATAGCGGTTCGGATCCTGCGACAGATTGGTGTAACCACCGCCGAGGATGAGCGAGACTGCCGGGTTGAAACTGGCACTGCCACCGGCGGGCAGGGCGCCGGGGTTCGCCGCTGCCAGGGGTATCGGAACCATGTCATCCGGCGCCGACGTCGCCGCGCCATTTCGCGCATTCGATCCGTTCGATGAGGCTGGTATTGCCGCCGTGGCTGGCCCAATCGGTGGCGTGGCGGTCGCTGCTGCGTTGGCAGCCTCAACCCTGGCTTCACTTTCCTGCAAACGCTTCTCGAGCGCCTGCAGCCTGCTGTCGTACTTGTCTTGCATTGCCTTTACCTGAGCGCGCAACTGCACCACTTCACGGGTCTCGGCGGCGACAGAGAACGGTGGCGCAATCAATGCAGCCGCCAGCCCCGTCGTCAGGACGGTTTTTTTCAACATGGGAATTCCTCTGATAAAACAAGAAGTGACGCGACTGTGCCGCGCCGGAATCAGGTTGCCGTCAGAGGAGCGGAGGTGGAGCGCGCGACTGGAATACGCGTGTGTGCAACGGCTGCACGCCGTCTCGCAATGCGTGAGGTCCCTCAGTTGCAGGAATGGCCTCGGCTGTGGCGCCTGAACGCGAATCGGCCAGCGCTGCGTCGATCTGGGCAAAGGCCAGACACTGCTCACACAGTTTCTCGGCCTGCGGTGGCGCCGATGCTTTTCGCGCGGCAGATTCTGTGGTGGCCGGGGTGACGCCGACGCCGATGCCACCGGCGCCTCGCCCCCAATGCGAAAACGCATGCGTCCATCCCATCTGCTGCGTGCCAAGCAGCATGCAGGACAGGAGCAGTCGAAGAATGACGAGACGCATGTTCACGATGTCGGGATTCTAGCCTATTTGAGAAACTTCCCTGCGAACCTTGCCAGGCAATCCTTATGCGGCTTCACCCGCACAGTGGGCGCGTGTTGCCCTGCATCGCTAAACGAATGTACGCAAACGCACAGAACCGCCAGACCTGGCAGGAACACAATAACCTACCGTATTGGTTCATTCGGTGCGCCGACCACCAATCAAATTTTTCAGGGGGTAATCATGTTGTACACCGCGGGCAGCCTGCGCGTCGTTCGGCGCATGCTGACCAGCATTATCATGATGCTGACGGTGTCGCTGGCCGCAGCCGCCATCGTCATGTACGTGCCGGCTTCGCCGGTCGTGATCGTGTCGGCGGGCAATGCGCAGTTGCAGGCAATGAACGAATATGTACAGCTGCACCGGGCTCGC
Source organism: Herminiimonas sp. (assembly GCA_043729515.1). Classification (GTDB taxonomy): domain Bacteria; phylum Pseudomonadota; class Gammaproteobacteria; order Burkholderiales; family Burkholderiaceae_D; genus JANXSS01. Next base: position 7,385 of record JAYTLK010000230.1, on the reverse strand, counting down.
AATGCGGCGGTACCGAACGACATGGCGATCGACATCGCGACTGGATCGAAATGACGCGATGACGGTCGCTTGTTGGTGGCATATTTTCCAAGGGGGGCAATCATGCGCTACACAGATGAAAACACGGCGTTGCTGAAGGATCTGATGAAGGTGCCGCCAATGACGGCATCGCAGCACGCATCGATCATGCGCAAGCGCATCGCCGACCGTCGCATGGCCGAAGATCTGCGCGAGTCGAAGCGGTTGGGCCATGGTGAAACCGGATTACTGCGCTAGGGCGGAGTCGCAGCGTCGGCGGTTGCCGCATCCCACAGGAGCGGCGGAAACGCGTCGTCATCGAGAACGTCGCATCAGCGACGGCTGCAGCCCGCAAGAAGGGTTGCCCGAGGCGGCGCAACAGCGAATCCGGGACGTAATGCCGAATGACTTCGAGATGCGCCTTGCCCTGCCCACGGCCTATTTCCTGCTCCGCATGGTCGACCGAGGTGGCAGCCAGCAGGGCTATGTCGGCCTCGCACCGGGTGGCGCACATGTCGTCGTTGCAGAGGCCAGACGAGCACGGCGTTTTGGCAGTACCGAAGCAGCGCTGTTCTACGCCGGGAGTGCCGGCGGTCCCGTCGCCAGCTTTGAGATCGAGGCACATGCAACGCGGTGAACAAGGTGCTTGCCAAGGCAACTGCACGGTACTTCCATCCCATCAAGCCGTATCTTTCGAACGGTAGTCGCCAGCGGTGGCCGTGCAGCCTGGCGTTGGCGCGGGAACACCCGCGCAAGTTCAATGTCACATCAAGCAACCCCCAGTCATCCAGGAGAGGCAAATGGCCCACATCATTGCAGGACGTTTTCAAGAGCAGGAACAAGTCACCCAGGTAATCGATGCCATGCTCGACGCCGGGGTGGCGCAAGATCGCATTTGCAGCTTTTACCTGAATCCGCCGGGGCAGCATAATTTGTACCCGATCGGTGGCGACCGTGATGATTCTCCCGGTGCGCATGAAACCGCCGCCGGCGTGGCAACGGGTGCGACCACCGGCGGCGTGGTGGGAGCGGCGGTCGGCCTGACCGGCGCCCCGTTCTTCGGTCCGGTCGGCCCGGCAGTCGGCGCTCTGGTCGGCGCGCATGTCGGCGGCCTGATCGGCAGCCTGACGCAGATGAAAGAAAAAGGAGAAGGCGAGGCGGCAACCGAGGAAGATGATGGGGATGCGAATGCCACGCGCCAACGCAAGTCCGGCATGCTGGTGGCGGTCAGCCTGGATGGCACGCAGGGTCTTGACGCGCTTGGCGCCGCAGACAATCGACAGCAGGAAATCGTGCGCGTGTTGCACCTTTTCGGCGCTGACGACATCGAGGAGGCCGACGGCGTCATCATCGACGGCGACTGGCAGGACTTCGATCCCCTGCAGGCGCCGAAGCTGATCGGTACCCACGCCTCGCACGGCGTGCATGGCGCCCAGTCGGTGCGTGGTTCACAAGCTTCCTGAGCCCACGATTCTCCCGAGACGGCGCGCCTCGAACACGAAACGCCTGGCGCCTCGCGATGCCAGGTTCCCCCTCAAATCAACTTGTCGAGCGTGATCGGCAAATCGCGCACCCGCTTTCCAGTGGCGTGATACACCGCGTTGGCCACGGCCGCCGCCACGCCAGTGATGCCGATTTCACCGATGCCTTTCGCCCCCAGGGAATTGATGTAAGGATCGGCCTCGTCGACCACCGTGATGTCGATGTCGTGGATGTCGGCGTTCACCGGCACATGGTACTCGGCGAGATTGCCATTGACCGCTCGGCCATGGCGCACGTCGATCTCGGTCTTCTCCTGCAAGGCCATGCCGAGTCCCCACACCACCCCGCCGAGCAACTGGCTATGACCGGTTTTGCGGTTCATCAGCCTGCCTACGCCATAGGCTGACACGATGCGGGGCACGGTGATCGTGCCCAGGTCAGGATCGACATTGACCTCCACGAACACGGCGCCGAAAGAGTGCATCGAAACCTGTTTCTTTTCTTCACCGGGTTTGGTTTCACTGCTGGCTTCGATCGGCTTGCCGCCATTACGCGACAGCAGCACGGCGATCGGTTCGCGCCGCGCCGGCATGGCCTTGCGGAACATCCAGCCGAGTTCGATGCCGACATCCTCTGCCCGGTCGCCGTGGACGGGTGACTGGCTGTCGGCAATCGCCAGTGCAATCAATTTATTGCGGGCAGCGGTGGCTGCCGCATGCACCGCCGGGCCGACGCTGGCCACCGTCTGCGAGCCGCCGGACACCGGTGCCTTGGGCATGTCCGTGTCGCCCAGGTCAAAATGGACTTTTTCCAGTGGCAGGCCAAGCGCGTCAGCCGCGATCTGGGTCATCACGGTGTAAGTGCCGGTGCCGAGATCCTGCGATCCGCTGCGCACTTGTGCCGAGCCATCCGGCAGGATCTTCGCGGAAGCGCTTGCGGCGCTGCGGTTCGCCGGGTAGGTGGCAGTCGCCATGCCCCAGCCAACCAGCAGGTCGCCATTTTTCATTGATCGCGGCACCGGATTGCGGCGCTCCCAGCCGAAGCGTCTTGCGCCGACTTCATAACACTGGCGCAATGATTTACTGGACCACGGCAGGCCTTTTTCCGGTTCCTTGTCGGCATGGTTCTGCAGGCGCAGTGCGATCGGGTCGATCTGCGCCGCATAGGCCAACTCATCGAGCGCCGACTCCAGCGCAAAGCTGCCGCTGGCTTCGCCCGGCGCCCGCATGAAGGTCGGGGTGCCATGATTCAGACGCGCCAGACGGTGGGTGGTGCGCTGACTGTCACTCGCATACAGCATTCGGGTTACGATCGCCGACGGCTCGATCCAGTCTTCCTGGAACGAGGTCGATGCAACCACATCGTGGGACACCGCCGTCATCCGTCCGCCTGCAGCTGCGCCCAGCTGCAGATGCTGTTCGGTACGCGGACGATGGCCCACCATGCCGAACATCTGGGTCCGGTCCAGCACCAGTTTGACGGGATGACCGGTTGCCTTGGCGGCCATGGCGGCCAGCACGACATGCGACCAGGTCGAGCCCTTGCAGCCGAATCCGCCGCCGACGTACGGACAGAGCACGCGTACGTTTTCCAGTGGAATGCCGAGTGTCTTGGCAACCGTGTTGCGCTCGCCCGTAACGTATTGGGTCGAGTCGTGCAGGGTCAGGTGTTCGCCGTCCCACTGTGCAACAGTCGCATGTGGCTCCATCGGATTGTGGTGTTCGATCGGCGTTGAATAATGCGCATCGACCCTGGCGCTGGCATCACGCCAACCGGCGGCATGGTCGCCACGCTGGCTGTCTGCGGTCGATCCCTGCGCTTTTTCGGGTTTGGCCGGGTTGGCCTTTGCTTTTTCGAAGTCAAGCACCTCCTTCGACTTCGCATAGCTGACCCGCACGGCACGCGCCGCATCCTGCGCATGTTCGAGCGTATCGGCCACCACCAGCGCGATCGGCTGATTGTTGTAATGGACCGCATCATCCTGCAACAGGTTCAGCACCCGGCCGGCAGGCGGCTCACCGGCGCCGGCCCGGCCTTTTTGCGGTAGTTTCGGCGCGTTCTGGTGACTCATGACCAGCAGTACGCCACGCATTTTCTCGGCCCGACTGTCGTCGAGGGCGGTGACGCGTCCACTGGCGATGGTGCTCGTCACGAGCACCGCATAAGCCATGCGCGGCAGAGTCTGCTCGGCTGCATATCGCGCGCTGCCAGTTACCTTGGCATGGCCATCGGTGCGATTGATCGGCTGACCGATCAAAGGTTGTCCCAGCACCGGCAGGCCAGCGTTGGCATGGGCGCCATTGCTGGTCGTGGCGGCAATGCTGCCGGGGCCATGATTGACGTCGGGTTTGGCAGGCATCATGCTGCGGCTCCTGTCGGTTGTGCGGCAAGTTGCAACGCCCGCACTACCGAGCGGTGGGCCAGCGGTACCTTGAACCTGTTTTCCTGGTATCCAACGGCGTCCGTCAAGAGTGCGTCGGCCACTGCGGCTGCCTGCCGATCGAATTCCGGTGTGCCGGGACGCTGCCCGATCAGCGGTTGTTCGGCGCCATCGATGCGCCACGGCTTGTGCGCCACGCCGCCCAGCGCCACGCAGGCGCGTTCGACCATGCCGTCGCGCAGCGCCAGGCCCGCCGCCACCGACACCAGCGCAAAGGCATAGCTTGCCCGGTCACGGACCTTCAGATAATGCGCATGCAGGGCATACGGTGATGGCGGCAAATCAACCGCCGTGATCAATTCACCCTTGGCCAGAACGGTGTCGAACTGCGGCTGGTTCCCGGGCAAGCGGTGGAATTCCCTGATCGGAATACGTCGCTCGCCACGGCTGCCGCGCACGATCACCACAGCCTCGAGCGCGGCCATTGCCACGCTCATGTCCGACGGATTGGTGGCGATACAGTCCTGGCTGGCGCCCAGGATGGCGTGGATTCTGTTGTGTCCCTCGCGAGCAGCGCAGCCGGAACCGGGAATGCGCTTGTTGCAGCTGTCAAAGGCGGTGTCGGTAAAGTAATAGCAACGGGTGCGCTGGAGCAGATTGCCACCGGTGGTTGCCATGTTGCGCAACTGCGCGGAAGCGCCCGAGAGCAGCGCCTGCGTCAGCAGAGGGTATTGCTGTCGTACCACCGGGTGATTGGCCGTGTCGCTGTTGCGCGCCAGGGCTCCGATGCGCAGCCCGCCATCGGCAGTCGGCGTGATGGCCTCAAGGCCGGCGCGGTTCAGGTCGATCAGGTGGTCGGCATGTTCGACATCGCCTTTCATCAGATCGAGGAGGTTGGTGCCGCCGCCGATGAACCGTGCGTGGGCTTGCTGCGCCAGGCCGAGTGCATGCTCGGCATCGGTGGCACGTTCATAGGAAAAAGATTGCATGAACGATCCTTCGGCTCAGGCCGGTTCGTTGACGTGAATGGCGGTATTGATATTTCCAACGGCGCCAGCCGCAGCGACGCTGCGAATGGCGGCGACGATGTTCGGATAAGCGCCACACCGACACAAGTTGCCGCTCATGCGTTCGCGGATCTCGGCGTCCGATGCCACATGCTGCGGCTGGCGCACATTCTGCGAGGCGGCACTGGCTTCGCCCGCGCGCAATTCACGCAACAGCGCCGTTGCCGAACACAACTGGCCAGGCGTGCAATAGCCGCACTGGAAGGCGTCGTACTCGATGAAGGCAGCCTGCAACGGCGCCAGCACGCCGTCGACGGCCAGGCCCTCGACGGTCGTGATGTCCTCGCCATCGTGCATGATCGCCAGGCTCAGGCAGGAATTGATCCGCCGGCCACCAATCAGTACCGTACAAGCGCCGCACTGGCCACGGTCACAGCCCTTTTTGGTGCCGGTCAAGCCGATCGTCTCGCGCAGGGCGTCGAGCAGCGTGACGCGCGGCTCCAGGTTCAAATCATGGCGTCTGCCGTTGATGCGCAACGATACCGGTACCGGTTCAACGAACCGGGCCGAGGCAGTCGGCGCCGCCGCAACGGTGGTGATGGTCTGGGTTGCAGCCATGGCGCCCAGAGGCGTCCCCACCGTTGACACCGCCGCCACGGCGGAACGCAGGAAATTACGGCGTGACATCGCATTGGCGTCTGTGTCCGATGCAGCACCCGGCGATTCGCAAAAGAGTGGAGCCGCTTGGGTTGCACCGGCGAACGGCTTGGCCGGATCGTCCGGCAATGCCGCGAAAGGTTGTAAATTAGACATTATTTATCCTTCGAAATGGCGGATGCGCGGCACTGCAAGCGCCTGCAGATGGATGAAGAAGAGGAGTCGGCGGATGAAAACGCCCGTCAGTCGGGCAGGCAGCGTCGGCTACCTGGAGGAATCGAATGAATCCGAAAAATCAGAATGCCGGAAAATCCGCCGCGTTTATGTGCGCAAGCTAGCGTAGGGCGGACGATTGACTGGCGTAGGCAGGTGCCGGTTTTGCATCGAGGGAACCGGCCAGCGTGCTGCCGGAAGGAACCGGCATGCCGGTCCAGACCACGTCATCGTCGATCGCATACAGCTTGCAGACCTGTCCGCTGCTGCGCTGGCAGGTTGCCAGCACGCGTTCGACCGGATCGTCGCCGTCTTCTGCCCAGCTCCAGCCACCATTGGCGGACAGGGCGAAGGCGCGTGGAGTCGGCTTGCTCAAGAAGACCTTGTATTGCTCGCGTCCCTGGCGCTGCAGATAGGGAATCGCATCGACGTTATCGATCGGTGCGAAAGCGGTCTTTGCCAGCCGCGGCTCCGGCGCCAGCGCCACCGTTTCATCGGTTGGCATGCCGATCTGTTTCAAGAATCGTTCGGTCTCCGGCCACCAGATCCGCACGCCGTCACGGCTGCCGCTCATGGCATGCGCATCCTGCTTGAACTGACCGAAGGCAACCAGTTTCGCCTGACCGCCGGCACCGACAAAGGCGTCGCGCAACGACATGGCAAGCGCCGGATTGAAATAGCTGTCATTGGCGCCATAGAACCAGAGCGAAGGCAGGCGGGTGCGGGCGCCGTATTCTGCAAAAGCGTTCAGTAGCGCGCTGCGCCATTGGCAGGGTCCACTGTCGGTTTTCAAGCCACCGGCAAAATTGATCAGGCCGCGTACACCCGGCAAGTTGCGGGTGCCGAGCGCCAGCGCAGTCAGGCCGCCATGCGACTGGCCGGCAACCACCATGCGGCCATGATCGGCCCAGGGCTGGCGCGACAGGAATTCGATCACGCCCTGGACATCATTTGCCTGCGCCTGGCCGTTGGCGGTCAGGTCGCAGCCATCGTCGAGATACTGGCCGCCGGAATGTGCGAAGCCGGTGCGCATCGGTATCACCACGGCATAACCCCGTTTGACGAATTCCCGGCTGATGGCAATGAAGCGATCACGTTCCTGCAGCCGTGGACTGCCGCGGGCCTTGCCATGATTCATGATCAGGACCGGATAGGGACCGTCGCCCGGCGGCCGGAAGACCGTCGTCTCAAGCGCGACATCAACGCCGTTGGCAGTAACCGGAATCATCATGACCTGCTCGCTGAGCCGGACATCCAGTGGCGCTGGCAGCACGGACGGCGCGGCAGCGACCTGGGTTCCCAGCGTGGTTGCCATGCAGACAATGGCAACATGCAGAAAACACAAAGCGTGCTCGAAAGCACGCTTGATCAGCATTGAAGAAGCTTGTAGACCGTGCCGTAGCATGCCCGCCTCATATTTGACTTAGAACAATGTTTCTCAGTCTAAACATGAGGTTGCTTGAACTCAAGCAAGAAAACCGCAAAACTTCCCGCCTGTCTTTTTTCCGCCGACCTGCTCACCTCCTCCTCACAGGCAAACAACACATGCCGGAGCGTTCCTAATATATTTCCTAATAGAACTATTCCATGCAATGATCGACGCATTGCTAAGGAGAAAATCATGGCAA
>JAYTLK010000229.1:0-2579 GCA_043729515.1 Herminiimonas sp. | reverse complement strand
CCGGCAACGGCGGCGACTTGCCACGCGACCGCGGGCGTACGCAGGTCGGACCAGAAATCCAGCAGCAGGTCGGAAAGCAGATTATTGTTCATGGCGGTGCAATGCGAAGGTCATGGCGGGGGTGCATAGGCGGTCGCCTGCTGCAAGTGCCTTTCCCAGTTGATCGCGTAGCGGGTGGCAATACTCGGATTGTTACGCATGATTAATACGTTTTCCGCATTTTTATGTTGCGCAGTCCAGGTGAAGTTGAAGCTGCCGGTAATGACCGTGGGCGCCGCGCCATACGGATCGATCAAAATCACCTTGTTATGCGCATTTTGATAGCGTGTTTCAAGCCAGACCGGGATGCCGGCGGCATTCAACTCCCGCAGTTTTGCGGATGTGACCTGTCCTTGTGCAGCGTCAGCCAGGACCATCACGTCGATGCCACGCTGCTTCGCCGTGATCAATGCATTGGCAATTTTTTTGCTGGTCAATAGATATGCCTGCACCCGGATCGCTTCATGGGCGGTGTCGAGCGCGTCGATCAGAAGCGCTTCCACGTCGTCCCAGGGAGCGAAAGCGGCCTGCACCGTTCCCTGCGCGGGCAGCACGCGCGGCAATGCATCGAATGCCGGCGCTTGGCCGACAACCATGCATCCGAACAACAGGGTGGCGCGGTGCACGGCCTCAAGCACGGCGCTCGAGCACCGCGGCAAAAAAACCGTCGGTGTGCTGGACATGGGGAAACAGCCGCAGATAATCGCCCATTTCCAGCGCAATCTTCTGCTCGGCCAAAACCTCGTGCATCGGCAACAGGACAAAATCCGGGCGCGCCGCCAGAAACGCGGTGACGACCGCTTCATTTTCTTCTTCCATCAGGCTGCAGGTGGCGTACACCAGGCGACCGCCAGTTTTTACCAGTCGAGCAGCGCCGGCCAGGATCGCGGTCTGCTTGACGTTAAGTTCGGCCAGCCCCTCTGGCGTCTGGCGCCATTTCACATCCGGATTGCGGCGCAGCGTGCCAAGGCCGCTGCATGGCGCATCGACCAGCACGCGGTCGATCTTGCCAGCCAGGCGCTTGATCTTGGCATCGTTCTCATGCGCGATCTGCACCGGATGCACGTTCGACAGGCCGCTGCGGGCCAGGCGTGGCTTGAGTTTCGCCAGCCGCTTTTCCGAGACGTCGAAGGCATACAGACGGCCGGTGTTGCGCATGGCAGCACCGAGGGCCAGCGTCTTGCCGCCGGCACCGGCACAGAAATCAACCACCATCTCGCCGCGTTTTGCGCCGACGATCAACGACAACACCTGGCTGCCTTCATCCTGGACTTCGATCCAGCCATCCTTGAACACCGGCAGGTTCTGCAATGCCGGCTTCTTGCGCACGCGCAGGCCGAGCGGCGCATAGGGCATCGGTTCGGTCGCCACCGGTGCCAGTGCCAGTTGCATGACCACCTCGTCAAGCGTTGCCTTGATCGGGTTGACACGCAGATCGAGCGGCGCCGGCTGGTTCAAGCCGTCGGCCAGCGCCAGCGCTTCGGTTTCACCCAGGCGTGCGACGAATTTGTCAAACAGCCACGATGGCAAATTCGATCGCAGCAAGGGCGGGAGCAGGTCGCGGTCGATCTGCGACACATGCTGGAGCCACGCCGTTTCTTCCTCGGTCAAGCCGCCGAGCGAATCGATGCCGACCGCATCGGCCAGGCCGAGCAAGCTCAAGCGGCGGATCGTCGGACCATTGCCGGACTCGGCGAAACTGGTGAAGACCGACTTGTTGCGCAACAGGCTGTAGATGCCTTCGGCGATGGCGCCGCGCTCGCGCGACCCGAGTTTCGGATGATCCCGGAAATAGCGCGACAAGGTGCTGTCGGCAGGCCCGGTGAAACGCAGGATGTCGCGCAAGACTTCTTCACAAGCGGCGACGATTGCTGGAGGCAATCTCATGATGTTCTTTCTGATCTTTGAACGGATTCGAATGGGGTTGCTGCATCCTGCAGGCATACGCGGCCGCCCCGGACATGCAGCCGACCTTCAAGGAACCAGCGGATTGCCTGCGGATAAAGCAAGTGTTCCTGCTCCAGTACCCGAAGCGCCAAGGTGTCTTCCGTGTCGGTGTCTTGCACCGCAACGGCAACTTGCGCGACGATTGGTCCATGATCGAGTTGCGGCGTGACGAAATGGACCGTCGCGCCATGGATCTTCACGCCGGCCGCAAGTGCCTGCCGATGCGTGTGCAGGCCGGTGAAACTGGGTAGCAGCGATGGGTGGATGTTCAACATGCGCCCGGCATAATGCGCCACGAAGTCGTCGGACAGGATACGCATGAAACCGGCCAGGACCACCAGATCGGGTGCATGCACATCGATCGCGGCGCGCAGCGCATGGTCGAAATCCCCGCGCGATGCATGGGCCTTGCTGTTGACGACGACAGTAGCGATCCCGCAGGCATTGGCAAAGGCCAGGCCGCTGGCATCGGTGCGGCTACTGATGACTGCTGCGATCCGCGCGCACCACTGCTGCTGCTGCGCCGACTCGATCACCGCCCGCATGTTGCTGCCACGGCCGGAGATGAGGATCACGATGGTTTTCATAGGCCG
>JAYTLK010000228.1:0-8487 GCA_043729515.1 Herminiimonas sp. | reverse complement strand
CGTGCCGCGCAGGCGCAGTGCAGTGCGGCGTTTCGAAAAGCGCCTGCTGAGCAGGTCGAACCTGCGCGCCGCGATCTCGATCGTCCTGTTTCTGATCTTGTGGGAAATCGGCGCCCGCTCCAAACAGTGGACCGGCGTTGCAATGCCCTGGATCGGTCAGATACCGGCGCCGACTGCCGTCTTGCGGGTTTGGATCGGCCTATTGGGCGACATCGGTTACTGGCAGAGCTGGTATCTGAGCTTCGGTCGCGTGCTGGCCGGCTTCGTGGCTGCCATGCTGGTCGGGATTCCCCTTGGTTTGCTCATGGCGGTCAGCAAGACCTTCAACGGCGTCGCCTTTCCGTCGTTTGAAATCCTGCGCCCGATTCCGCCACTGGCATGGGTACCGGTGTCGATCATTTTCTGGCCAACGCAGGAACTGTCGATCGCTTTCGTTACCTTCCTCGGCGCCTTTTTCACGGTCGTCATCAACGTTGTTGGCGGTGCAAGGTCGATCGACATCCGCTACTTCCAGTCGGCACAGGCAATGGGATCGTCGCAGTGGGATATTTTTCGCCGCATTGTGTTGCCGGCGACACTGCCGTCGATCGTGGTCGGTTCATCGGTCGGCATGGGTATCACCTGGAATGTCGTGGTCGCCGCTGAGATGATCTCCGGCGGCGGCAGCCAGAGCGGCGGGTCCGGCGGCGGACTCGGCTTTTTCATCTGGAATTCGTATGTCGGCGGCTCGTACGAGCAGATCGTCGTCGGCATGATCAGCATCGGCATCGCCGGCTACATTTGCAGCGAGGTGCTGCGCTCGCTCGGCGGATTTTGTACGCCGTGGATGAAAAAACGCTAAGGACAAAAAATGACCGACCTTCATGCAACGTCCACGCGCCCACTGCCAAAGCCCGGCACCGTGGCTGGCGAAATCGTGGTCTCCGGTGTCAGCAAGTCGTACGGCGCCGGCCTGTTCACCAAAGAGGTGGTGCAGGACTGCTCGTTTTCCATCGAGCGCAACAAGCTCACGGTGATGATCGGGCCTTCCGGTTGCGGCAAGAGCACGCTGATTCGGTTGCTGGCGGGCTTTGAGAAGCCGACTTCCGGGAGCATCAAGCTCAACGGCAAAGCGATCACCGGCCCGGGGCGGGACCGCCTGGTCGTGTTCCAGGAGTCTGCATTGTTCCCTTGGATGACGACCTACGACAACATCATGTACGGCCCGCGCGCCCGTGGCGAGGATACGCCCGCAGCCAGAGCGCTGGCCGAATTCCTGCTCGAAAAAGTCGGCCTGAAGGCGTTTCGCAACAAGTTCCCGCCGCAGCTCTCGGGTGGCATGCAGCGACGTGCCGAGCTGGCGCGGGCCATGATCAACGATCCCGAAGTGATGATCCTGGACGAACCGTTTCGCGGTCTGGATGCCATGTCCAAGGAGCTCATGTGGGAATACTATGCCGGGCTTTTCGAGGAATCCCATCGAACGAATTTTTTCGTCACCACTGATATCGATGAAGCGATTTTCCTGGCTGACCGCCTGTTGATCATGACGAATGTACCGACACGGGTACGCGCCACGATCGAGGTCGACCTGCCACGCCCGCGCAAGCTATCGACCATCTTCGAAAGCGAGCGCGCCAACGAAATCAAGATGCAGGCGCTGTCGCTTCTGCATGAAGAAGCGATGAAGTCGTTTGCCGGCGGCAGCAAAGCCGCTGCGGATTTCGTCAACGCGTATGCAAAGCGATCAAGCAAGGCGGAGGAAATGCACTGATCACCTGTTTTGTCTTGCGTCGCCCGAACCGACCAGGTCGCGGCCGGCGCTACCGAAGTCCAACTCTGGAGAATCAACATGGCAGCTGAAATCATCGACATGCGCAGTCGTCCGTCGTTCCTGCATGATTTTTATGGCGCCACGCCCGGTACCAAGGAATACGACGTCGTCAAGTGGCTCAACCGCCGTGTCGGGTCCAAGAACGACGAGCACTTCACCCGCTCGAAGACAGCCAAGGGGTTCGTCGAAGAGATTCGGGAATGCGGCATTCGCGCCGCCGTCATCGTCGGACGCGACATACCCGGCATTCGCCATACGAACGAGGAAATCCACAAGCTCACCAGCAAGCACAAGGAGCTGATGGGCATGGGATCGGTCGACCCGCATGCCCTCGGCAGTCAGGGTTCGGCGGCCGCGGTGGAATATGCAATCAAGGAGCTGGGCCTGAAAGGCATCAATCTGGAGCCCGGCTTTGCCAGCGTGCCGATGCATGCCGACGACCCTCTGTTTTTTCCGGTCTACGAAGTGTGTAGCAAACTCAATGTGCCGGTGAGCCTGATGTCAGGTCCCACCACGCCTGATTTCGACTTCAACAATCCGGCGGCAATCGGCCGCGTGGCGCGGGCCTTTCCGACCCTATCGATCATCTGCTATCACGGCTTCTACCCGTATGTGAACGAGATCATCGGCGTGGCCTTCCGCTACGAAAACGTCTGCATCGTGCCGGACATGTACATCTTTCTGCCCGGCGGGAACCTGTATGTCGAAGCGGCCAATGGCTTCATGAAGGAGCAGCTTCTTTTTGGCAGTTCCTACCCATTTCGGGCCATGGCGCAATCGATTCAGGATTATCAGGCGCTGGGCTTTCGTGATGGTGTGATTGACAACGTGATGTTTGCCAATGCACAACGGGTGCTGCATCTGAAATAGCCGGTGCGACAAAGGAAGCCCAGTGAACGATGCAAAGGCGTTATCGGTACGCGAAGCAAACCAGCAGGATGTCGCCCTGCTGCTGGATTTCTACCGGCTGCTTGAGTTCGGACCCGCCAGGGAAACGTCGGCACTATCATTGCCCGCGCCAACCGCATCGTTTGGTGGCTACGCTGCCTATCCCGACTTCAAGGTCTACATCGCAGAGCAGGCAGGCGAACCGGTAGGCACGTTCGCATTGCTGATCGTCGGCACGCTCGCCCATGGCGGACGACCGTTCGGTGTGGTCGAGGACGTGGTGGTAAGCAGTGCCAATCGCCGCGGTGGCGTGGGAAAAGAGATGATGCGGTTCGCGATGCAGCTCTGCAAGGCGGCAGATTGCTACAAGATGGCCCTGTCGAGCCACCTGGACCGCAGCGCCGCACACGCCTTCTATGAATCGCTTGGCTTCGCCAGGCACGGCTACAGTTTTCTCGTTACCTGAGCAGGTAGCAGACATGCGCTGGCAAAAGCTCTTTCCATTTCTTGCCTGGCCGCGGTTGACCGTCGCGGCACTCGGCAAGGATGCCTGGGCGGGGCTAAGCGTCGGGCTGGTCCTGATTCCCCAGTCGCTCGCTTACGCAACGTTGGCCGGCATGCCACCAGAGACAGGCCTGTATGCTGCGCTGCTGCCGGCGCTGGTCGGTATTTTGTGGGGCTCCTCGCCGCTGCTTGCGGTCGGCCCGGTTGCATTGACAAGCCTGCTCACGTTCGCATCGATCCAGCCGCTGGCGCCGGTCTCGAGCGTGCTGTGGGTGCAGATGGCGATCTGGCTTGCCGTCTATGCAGGCCTCATGCAGTGCATGCTCGGCGCCTTCAGACTAGGCGCGATTGCCAACTTCGTCTCGCTCCCAGTGATATCTGGCTTCATCAATGCCGCCGCTGTGATTATTATCGTTTCGCAAGTGCCGGCACTGCTCGGGTTACCGACGCGTTTTGATGCCGACTGGCTCGGACTTGCTGGCTCGCGCCTGCAGGATGATGCGCCGAGGGTGGCAAGCGTCGCCGTTTTCGGTCTGGGCGCGCTGGTGTTTCTGGTCGCGCAAAAGCGTCTGGCGCCGCGTTGGCCCGGCGTACTCATCGTGTGCGCCGCGGGCATCACCGCCAGCATGTTGACTGGACTAGGTCGCAATGTGGCCGACGTCGTCGGCGTCGTGCCGCGTGGCTTGCCGTTGATGTACCTGCCGCCTGCACTCGAGTGGTCGCAGCACAGGGCATTGTTGCCGGCAGCGATGATCATTGCCTTGATCAGCTTTACCGAAGCCATGTCGAGTTGTCGCACGCTTTCGCGCAAATGCGGCCAGCCCTGGGACGAGAACCAGGAATTGATCGGGCAGGGATTGGCCAAGATCGCCAGTGGCTTGTGCGGCGGCTTCCCGGTCAGCGGATCGTTTTCCCGATCCGCTTTGAATCTCTACGTCGGCGCCAAGAGCGGCTGGTCGACACTATTTGCCTGCGCCTGTGTCGTCGCCTGCCTGCTCTGGGCAACACCGCTGCTTTACTTTCTGCCGCGGGCCGTGCTGGCGGCGATCATCATCGTGCCTGTCGTTGGCTTGCTCGACCTTGCTGTCTTCGGCCGGCTTTACCGCATCTCTCGGGTCGACGGCGCGTTGGCACTATTGACCTTTGCAGTCACGCTGATATCCGTACCCTATCTGCACTGGGGCGTCTTCGCCGGTTTTTTTCTTTCGCTGATATGCTTTTTGTACCGGCGTGCCCGTCCGCGCATCATCGAGGTCGGGTTGCACGCCGACGGAACACTGCGGGACTGCACCGTGCATGCGCTGGCAGCGATCGCGCCGCATGTCATTGCCGTGCGAATGGATGCTGCAATCACTTACATCACGGCGCCTGTACTTGAACGCTTCGTAATGGACCGCGTCGCGCGCGAGCACGATTTGCAGGCGGTTCTACTGTGCTTAAGCGCCGCAAACGACATCGACGCCACCGGTGTGGAAATGCTCCGGCAGCTGCAGGCGAACCTGCATGAGAGAGGTGTCGCGCTGAAGTTCTCTGGCATCAAGAAACAGGTTGCAGAGGTACTGCGCAAGACGATGATTCTCGAAAGTGCCGGACGCGCCAACGTGTTCGCAACTGACCGGGACGCAGCCGCTGCGCTGTCACCGAAAGCGATGGTCGGGTAACGGCATATAGCCGGTAATCGTTCTGATCGACCACGGCAAATTTGGTTTGGGCAGACCAGCTCTCACTGGTGCGATCGGGTTCCGGCACGGCACGTCCTGTATGGCGTAATTGCCTGCGCCAATTGCAAAAAGGTCGGCTCTGAAATATCTTCCTGTTTGGACAGTCAAGAGCACCACCGGTGACGGCAAACGGCAAGCATCGCAGCTGATTGAGGATCTGGTCGATCGCTACGAGTTCAATACAGGCGCCCGGACAGGGGCGTTGCGTAAGAAGGCGCTGGCGCTGCGCGCCACGATTCTCGAAACAGGGGAACAAGGTCTTGAAGCGGTCCTGCCGCACGTTCGCGAACTGGAAACCATAATCCAGCAATGGAGCGTGGCTATGCGGCCTGTATTGATCAACGCCCGCGCCAGGGGCGCGGCTCACGATGCAGGCGAGCATCTGGCCGAGGCACTGCGCTCGCTGGGCGCGCGTCTATTCAATGAATTCGAGATGCTGGACCTTGCAGACCGTCTGGTTCGTCTGTGTCGTGCGCATTTCGCTGATCTGCCAGCCTTCATGGAGGAGGTTGAGGCCGACGAAAAGACGATTCAGAACCTCTTCGCCCAATGCTCAGCACAGCGGCCTGCGCCAGCGGCGTCAGCAGCGCAACGGCAACCCACGCAGCAGCGCACCACCGCGAGCGCGACCGCAGGTCATACCAAAAGCGCGTGGAATGAACCGAATCGCGGGCCACCCCCGAAAGTCGAACCGAAGTCCAAATTCCAGCAGCTGATGATTGTCGCTGCAGTGGTCATCGCGTTCTTTGTCGAGATCGCGATAATGACGGAGTCGAAGTTGCCAGGCATGGCCTTGCCAGAGCCTGTCGCAGCGGCGCCGGCAGCCGTGGCCGGCCCAGCGGATCCTCGTATGCCATTCCTGCCACTGCCGCCGCCCACGCCGGAGATCACTAACGTTATCAGTACCGTGCTGGAGTCTGCTTATAAGGGAGACGCCGCGAAGACGGCAGAGGGTCAGCAGTTGCTTGCGTCATCCGTCAAGAAGACCCTGGACAAAGCGGCGATCAAGAGCGCACGCGCCGCCAACACGCGTGGCGTGAAGGCGATGGAGGCCGCCGAGTACGTCGTGGCTGCCAATGCTTTTCATGACGGCCTTGTGCTGGCGCCAGACGACGTGGAAATCAACGACAACCTGGCTTACGCGCTCTACATGGCGGGAAAATATACCGATGCCTTAAATGCCGCTGCCGCCACCGCGCTCCTGGCGCCAAAGCGCGCCAATGCCTGGGCGACGATGGGCAATGCAATGGCGGCAAGCGGCAAGCAACAGCCTGCGATCGGCGCGTGGCTGATTGCCCATAAAGATTCGCGTGCGCCCAAGAAGACCCGTGAAGCTTTCGTCAAGGGCGCTGTCTTGAATCCGGTCCCGCCCGTGCGCGCGGCGTTGCGCCTAGTGGTCAACCGCATCACGCAAGACCTGACGCCGGCTGCATTGACGGCGGCACTGCCGCGCCTGCCTTTGGAATTCGGTTTGTATTTGCCCACGGTCGCCCAACCCACGACACTGCTGGGCGCGGCCGAGACCTTTGTTTTATTGAACAATACGGTACAAAAGCCGACCGGGGAAGACACGGGCTATATGCTGCTGTTCGGCCCGGACAATAATTGCGTGGAATCAGCCTGTCTAAACGGTGCTGTCTCGGCCCGCCGTGATAGCGGCGACATGCCCCCCCGGCGATCCAGTCACGCTTGCCGGCGGCGTCAAGGGGATGTACCAGCCGGTGGGTGAGCGTGGGATGCCGGAAGTCTGGTTCGGCTTTTCAGGCATTCAGTATGGTTTTTCCGTGGCCAGTCAGGATGGTAAAACTGCAGCCACGGAGATGGCCAACTCGGCCTTGAAACTCGGTCCGCTGTTCCTGTTGATGTCGAGACGGCGCCCGCCGCAGTTCCTCCGCTAGCCGAGAATACGGTGGCGCCTGCGGCTGCCATGCCGGCGCCGGTGCGGGCGAGATCGTTGGTGTAACGGCCGGTACCTACACCCGGTCTGAGCACAACAAACGGTATGCGCTTTCTGCGTTCCTCCGATCGGCAACGCAACTTGGCCAGACAGCCCACGTGCTGGGCTAACAGGTTTTTCGCCCTGATCGCGGCACCCCGGAGCCATGATTGTGACTCGGCAGGTCACCGGTGCCGGTCGCCGACCGCCTGGCAATGCCCGCCTGCGGCGCGTGTTCGTAGTCCAGCAATGCGTCGGTTGGTCCGACACCGTCATCGAGAAGGCGATCTACGACAATGCTGCGATTCGGGACTTCGTCGGCGGTGATCCGACCTGGGGCGCTGCGCCTGACGCCACCATGCCGGGCCATTTTCGTCATTTTTTGGAAGTGCATGCCCTGGACCACGATACCGAGACCGTTGTTCTCGCCGATGCCGGTTACCAAGGCGTAGAAACATGCATCGGAAACCAAGGCCGTGCGGTGCAGAGGTACATGGCGATGAAACGGACCCAGCGCAAAGCGTCACTTGCCACGAAGCTTGGTCGCATGTGGGAGAAACTTGATGTTGTCAAAGCGAGCGTGCCTGCCGAAGGCGAGCATCCGCTCCACGTCACTCAGCCCGATTGAATGTGGGAATTGATCCGCACTTCCCTGACACCAGTGTGACCAGTGAACGACCCGCTCCGTGTCTGCCTCGATATCATGTGTACTTCACGCAATCTGGTTCAGACAAATATTTGTGCAATAAATTTCTAACTCAGCGCACTCGCTGCCGCCGTTTTGGACATGCATGGCATCGAGCAAAACATCAAGGTCCTCGCCTTCATCCAAAACGGCTGGGGAATCGGGCCGCGGACTTCAAAAGCAAACCTGATTGCTGGATTTTGCCGCAAGGCCAGCGTGCGGCGATCACGTGCCGTAGCTATCAGGAACAACTGCCATAAGCGTAATAGCCTGCAGAGGTGCGACGCACGTCGGTGTAGGCAGCGGTCGAATAGTAGCCAAGATACTGGTTCGAATCGACGGCATAGGCATTGCCGCCCGAGGCATAGGCGCGGCCATAATAGACATGCGCGTAATTACTGTCGTACCAGTGCGCGCAGGTATAGGGCGCAGCCTTGTTGCCGCTGACGACGCGGTCGATCATGGTCTTGGCAGCCACCATCTGACCACCGCTTTTCCCTGGAAAGTTCACGTCGTCATAGCCCCACCAATCCCAGCAGCCGTTCGGATTGGCAGCCGTCGTGGTTGCCTGCGGATAGAGCACGATCATGTTGTTGGTATCAGCCCATCTGTTGTAGCCGGTGTTGCGGTAATACGCGGTGCCGACCGTGGCCACGTTCTGCTTGCAGCCATGAAAAGCCACGTGCAGCTTGCATGACTGGCCGGCCGCGCAATTGGCCGGCACAAAAGCCCAGCCGTCGTTGGCCATGCCATGCGTGGTCGGATCGAAATTCCCCCAAAAAACGCTTTGGTCAAAATTGATGAAGCTGCCCCCCAGCGTGCCGGCATTTTTCGCGTTCAGACTGCCATACAGCGTTTTCAGGATATCGCCGGCGGTATCAAGATTGCAGTTGCTGACGTAGGGCGTGCCATTGACGCTGCATTGATTGCCGTAGTAATC
>JAYTLK010000227.1:0-9033 GCA_043729515.1 Herminiimonas sp. | reverse complement strand
GCCAACGCAAGCGAGCCATCCGAGACGTTGAAAGCATAGAAATCGCCTTTGGACAAATCGAAGGTGCCGGATTTTTCAGCGAGCAATTCCCAGGTCGCGAACTGGAATGCGGCCGATGTGGTGGCATCGTGGACCTTTGCAAGCGATTCGGTGGCCAGGCGTTCCAGCAGGCTGGCGGTCTCTGCGCCAAGGGCCTGCGCGCCGGTCTTGATGAAATAGTCGGACACCGGGCTGCCGATGTAGGTGTTTTGCAGGATGTCGACGCACCATGTCTCGAACGCATCCGGCTTGCCCGCTGCCCTGGTGTCGAAAGCGCCGACCAACACGCTTTCGAATTTCATTGCGCCCACGGTGATGACCGCTCTGGTCGGCTGGGCATACTCCAGGCCGGTGACGGTGATGGTCGGCGCCGGGATCGGGCCAGCCATGGCGTCTAGCGTTTGTGCGCCTGTCAAAAGGGCGACGCACAGTGCGAGGGCTTTGATGGATGTTTGCATGATCATTCCTGATGTTGGTTTGCCCGGATCACGTCGGCATCGACATGGTCGTCCGACATTTGGCCGGGACTCCATCAGATATCAGCAATAGTCATGCCAAAAAGAAATTATTGCATCAAATTATGTACTTATGAAAATGACACATTTTTTAACATTGCACCAATGTAAGATTTATCGACAAGAAGTGTTTCTCCGGGGCGTCAGGAAGACACAATTGCCGTCGGCGCAAGCGCGCTGCAGGAGCTCAGCTTCGCGTTGACGCCTGTCGCCGTTGCTCTTCTTCCTCTTCCAGTTCGAACTTGGCAAGTTCGATTTCATGCAGCACCGCGCCGACATCCGGCGCCTTGGTCGGTTTGGCAATCTGGCCTGTCAAGGCAGCAGCAGAGTCTGGCGTCAGCACGCCGGCCTGATACAGGGCCCAGATCTCGCGTCCGTACTGACGTCCGGCGAGTTCCGGCGCCGCAGTCGAAAAGAATTGCGTGAGGCGATCGACGTCGCGGGCCAGCATGTCGGCGGCGACGCTGCTGCCGGCGGCATTGATGGCTTGCGGTAAATCGATGATGACCGGTCCTTCGGCATCGATCAGGATATTGAATTCCGACAAGTCGCCGTGAATCACGCCGGCCAGCAGCATCAGCACCACCTGACGCATCAGGACCGCATGCCACTGCCGCGCGAGATCGGCGTCAAAGGACGCAGCGTCCAGCCGTGGCGCGGCATTGCCATCGGCATCCGTCACCAGTTCCATCAGCAGCACGCCTTCGAAACAGATGAACGGTGTCGGCACGCGCACGCCGGCAGCGGCCAGACGGTACAAGGCATCGACCTCGGCGTTCTGCCAGACCTCCTCGGCCATCTTGCGCCCGTAGCGGGTGCCCTTCTCCATCGCGCGCGCCTGGCGGCTGTTCTTGACCCGCCGGCCTTCCTGATAGGCGACGGCCTGCTTGAAGCTGCGCTCGTTCGCCTCTTTGTAGACCTTGGCGCAGCGGATGTCGTCGCCGCAGCGCACCACATAGACGGTGGCTTCCTTGCCGCTCATGAGCTGGCGCATGACCGCATCGATCAGACCTTCTTCAACCAGCGGCAGAAGTCGTTTGGGAGTTTTCACGAAATGGGATGCGCGGCGCGTGGCAAAGGCGTGATTGTATGCATGACCGCCGCCAAAGCACAGCGTTCGTTGCTTTTGCCGGCCGCACGGGGCACTGAAGTGCGCGAGAATACCCCTTTGCTCTGGCGGCGCGGCTTTCCAGCGCAGCGTTCGCCAGCGAACAGACCGGCTTGCAGCAGGTCTGTAGTGTCAAAACAAGACTTTCACAGGAAGGACACCAGCATGGAAATCCAGACAAATACCGACAAGAGCATCGAGGGCAACGAAGCCCTGACCAGTCATGTCGAGACCGTGGCACGTGAATCGCTGAGCCGTTTCAGCCCGCAGATCACCCGACTGGTCGTGCATCTGGGCCGTGGCAAGGACGCAAAAAGCACCACCGGTGACCATCGCTGCATGATGGAGGCGCGCATTCACGGACATCCGCCGATCGTCGCCCATGATCATGAACCGAACCTGCATCAGGCAATCCATGGCGCCGCCGAGAAATTGAAGCGCGCCATCGACAGCGCGCTCGGTCGCATGAGCGCCGGCGCCAAAGGGGGCGACCGGATCGTCGACGGCCTGGTCGCCGATTCAGACGATCTTCCAGACGCCGCCTGACCCGGTCGATTGCCTGCCCTGGCGCAGCGGCTGCGCGTCGCTGCCGGATGCCCTAGGCGCCAGCGCCGATTTCGCGGGCGAGATGATCGAGGAAACGGTCGATTTCAAAGACGCTCATCGTCTTGTGGCCATGTTCGGCGTGGTGCAGTTCGATGACTTCCTGCATCTGGCTGCGCATGTCGGTCGGATCTGTTCCGCGCATGACACTTGGGGTCGGGATGCGGTCGCTGTCGGCGACGGTGATGATGTTCTCGACCGCATCGACCAGCAGGCCATAACGCTCTTCACCGCGCTCGATGACCATGATTTTCGGCATGGCCTTGTCCATCAGGGGCGGCATCCCATAGAGCGCGCGCAGGTTCAGCACCATCACCATCTGGCGGCGCAGGTTCAGCACGCCTTCGACGATGGCGGGCATGCCGGGCGGCTTCATCAGCTCGCTGGTATGGTCGATGATTTCACGGATCTTGCTTATTTCCAGAGCATAGGTGTTGCCGACCGTGAAGGCGATGTAGACAGTGCGTTGGCCAATTCCTTTCTTGCCTGCCTTGGCCGCAGTGCCTGACGTGCCTGATCGGTGGATGCCGCTTGCGTCTGCACTGTCATCCTGTTGATAAAGGTCGGCGTGACCGCGGGTCATGTCGACGATCTCCTTGCTGGAAAATATCTCCTGGTGATTGAGGAACAGGATCGGATCGAAACCGTCCTTGTGGATGCAGCCGCCGAACATGCCGGCGCGCGCCTTGCTCAGCAATGGAATCGGCAACACGTCGCCAGGAAAAAAACTGAAGATGTTATCCACCGAATCGACCAGCAGGCCGATCGAGGCTTCGCCGATGCGGGCGATGACGATGCGGCGCGCGCTGCCTGCGCCTGCAAGGCCACCGCCAACACCAACGTCTTGGGCTGCGCTGCTCGTGGTGGCAGGCGCGCCGTCCGGCCGACCGATCTGCAACAGATGCGCGAAATCAACCACTGCAACCGGACTGCCGCGCAGGTTGATGCGGCCGATGCACAGCTTGCTGTTCAAGACCGAGCTTTTCAGCTCCGGTACGTCGATGATTTCCCGGATCGCACTCATCTCGAAAGCAAACGAGGTGCGGCCGATCCGGAAGGCAACGCATTGACGCCGTTCGGCCTGCAAATGAAATTGACTGGTTTCCACCGTGCGCCCGGTTGATTTCAGCGCCATGACCTGCGGCACGTTCTCAATCGAAATCAGGGCAAGCGGATCGAGCACCTGCAACAGGCGCGCGCCATCGTCGAGGCGGATGATGCCGCTGATGACGTTGTGGCTGGCGCTGTCGCGGTATTCCAGCCTCGTGCAGTGCTCCGGGCGCACCCGCAGGATTTCACCGGTGGCATGGAACGCGAGTCCGATCTGTATCGCGCCATGGTCGACGATGGCGATCTTGCAGGACGCTTGTATCGCAGCCGCATTCGGATCAAAAATTCGCGCCAGGTTCAGCACCGGAACAACCGTGCCGCGCAAGTTGAACACACCTTCCAGAAAAGCCGGCGCCAAGGGAATCGGCGTGACTTTCGCAGGATAATTGACGACCTCTCGGATGCTGTTGGCAGGCAGCGCAAATTCATCGTCGCCCAGAAAAAAGGAGCCGTACAATTCCGTCGGCGGGCTCGCCATCGCGCTTGCCGCCGCGTCCGCTGCGGGGACTGACGCCAGCACTACTGCTTCTGCGTCCGGGAGCACGTCGGTCAGTTCGGCCACGTCATGCGGGACGGCGGCTGCCAGGGCCAGGTGCGTGATTGCGTTCATTGGGATAACTCCTCCACAGAGTGTTCGATCTGGTTGATCTCCACCGTTTGCAAGGCGCAGTTGACGGTGATCTGTCGGCCACGGCGGCCGCCGACCTCAATCCGGGTGATCTGCAGGCCGGCTTGTGTCAAATGCAGACGGGCCGCCCGGGTGTTCGATTCGCCGATGTTTGGCGTGTTTGCACGACTGCGAAACATGCGCGCGCCGCCGGCGACGATGACGTCGATGTCGGCATGGTCGGCCGGTTTTGCACCGAGCAGCGCCAGCAGCGACGGCACCGCCTGGCTCACGTAGCGCGCGCCGATGCGCACCATCAGACCGGGCGCTTGGGGCAAGAGGCAATGCGCCAAGCCACAGCGCCCGCCGTTTTTCCAGATGACGGCAATGCCGACGCAAGAACCCAGGGTCGCCTGCAGGATTTCTCCACGCGCACCGATGCGCACTTCGCCCATGCCGACGTAATACGGGTCGGCCGAGGCCATGCGGCGAAGCTGCGAAGCCCGCGTCAGTTCCTGATCTGTGAGGCTCACGCCGGCTCCGACTGAATTGAATACACCAGTGGCAGCTCGCTGCGATAACAGGTCTCGATTCGTCCGAGCGACTCCGATTCGCCCAGGATCAGCCGCGCATCGTCGCGCATCGCCGGGCGGAGCAGATCGACCACTTTTTTCTGGATGTCGGCGTCGAAATAGATCAGCACATTGCGCAGGAAGACAATGTCAAATTGCGCCATCGGGCGCAGGCGCGTCAGCAGGTTGTGCTTGGCGAAGTCGATGTGCATCTTCAGCGCCGGCACGATGCTGGCGCTGCGTGCGTCGCCGCTGAGGTACCGATCGAACAAGGCAGGCCAGGCTTCTTTCATCCGCTCCACCGACCGCCCGGCATAGAGTCCCTTGCGACCGGTTTCCAGCACTGCAGTCGAGATGTCGGTGGCCAGGACCTGATACTCGAACCGGGGCACCGTACGCTTGAACTCCTCGCAGCGCATCGCGATCGAATAGGCTTCCTCGCCAGTGGCAGCAGCCGCCGACCAGATTCGCAAGGGCCGGCCCGGATTGGCGAGGGCCCAGTGCGGCAAGTACCGGGTAGAAAAATATTCCCACACATGCGGCGTGCGAAAAAATGCCGTGTCGTTGGTGGTGACCATGTTGATGAAGACCTGCACTTCCTCCGCCTGCTGCTCGACGCGCTTGAAATAGGCGTCGTAGCTGGTCAGCGCCAGGGCTTTCAAGCGCGGACGCAAGCGACCCTGCAACAGCTCGCTTTTTCGCTCCGTCATGGCAATGCCGGTATGGCGATGCACCAGGCCGATCAGGGCCTGCAATGCCGCCGGCGTCGGCTCGGCAATGGTGTCCACCGCGTTGAGCGTCGTCATGGCTTGTCTTGGCCAATGGGCTGCAGGAGGCGATTCAGACAACGAAACCCGAGACGACCTTGTTCAAATCGACGGCATTGTGGTTCAAGCCGTCGGTCGAGCGGGCGATGCTGTCGCAGGAAGCCGCCGACTTTTCGGCTTCTTCGGCAATGTGCTGAATCGCACTGCTGACTTCCTTGGCCGTCAATAATTGCTCGCCTGCCGCGCCGGAGATCTCTGAAATCGCTTGTGTCGTTTTAGCCACACCGGAGACGATCTTGTCGAAAGCGTCGCTGGCCTGGCGGGAAATTTCGCTGCCCATCGATACCCGCTTCACCGATTCATTGATCAGCTTCGAGATTTCCTTGGTCGCCTGCGACGAGCGTTCGGCCAGCTTGCGCACCTCGTCGGCCACCACTGAGAAGCCCAGGCCGTGTTCACCGGCGCGGGCCGCCTCGATGGCAGCGTTGAAGGCGAGCATGTTGGTCTGGCTGGCGATTTCTGAAATCACCTTGACGATCTCGCCGATGTCTTCCGAAGATCGGTTGATCAGGTCCATCGCCTCGATCGATTTTGCTACTGCCTTGGCGCCGAGTTCGGCTTCCTGCTGCGTCGCCTTGGCCAGGCCGTCGGCATTCTTGGTGTTGTCGGCAATGGAATTGATCGATGAGGTCAGGCCATCGATGGAGGCATTCATTTCCTCGACCGTCGCGCCGAGCGCCTGCGCGCCGGCTGCCACCTTGTTGGCGCGCTCGGCGATGGTCTTGGAGGAGTCGGTGAAACCACCCGCTGACGACACCACATTGCCGATCACGCCGCGCAGGTCGCCGATCATTTTCTGAATACCTTCGGCCAGGAGGTCGATCGGCTCGGTGCCTTCGACGGTGATCTGCCGGGTCAGGTCGCCCTTGGCGGCGTGGTCGACGGATTCGAGCAATTCGTTGACCTTGCGGCTGTCGTTCCTTGCTTTTTCCGCGATGCCTTTTTCCATATCGACCTGCTCTGTCACGTCGACGGCAAACTTGACCACCTTGTACGGTTTGCCGTTCAAGTCGAGGATCGGGTTGTAGGTAGCCTGGATCCAGACCACCCGACCGTTGTTGCCGATGCGCTTGTAGCGGCCGGCCTCGTATTCGCCGCGGTTGAGCTTTTGCCAGAACTTTTTGTAATCGGCGCTGGCGGCGTAGTCATCCTCGCAGAAGTTGCGGTGATGCTCGCCCTGGATGTCGGTCAGCGCATATCCCATCACGCTCAGAAAATTATCGTTGGCGGTGAGGATGATGCCGTTCATGTCGAATTCGATGACCGCCTGCGCCTTGTCGATGGCGTTCATCTTGCCCATCGTTTCCGCCGCCTGCATCTTGGAGGCGGTGATGTCGGAGGCAAATTTGACGACCTTGAACGGATTGCCGTCGGCGTCGAAGATCGGGTTGTAGGTGGCGCTGAGCCAAAGGTCACGCCCCGACTTGTGGACGCGTTTGTATTGCCCGGCATCGAATTCGCCCTTGCCCAGTTTTTGCCAGAAACGCGCATATTCGGCCGACGCCGCTTCGGTCGCCTCGACAAAGGTGCGGTGATGCTTGCCGACGATTTCTTCAAGCGTATAGCCGGTTGCATCCAGAAAATTCTGGTTGGCCGCGATGATCGTGCCGTCGAGATTGAATTCGATCACGGCTTGCGCCTTGCTGATTGCATTGATCTTGCCTTCGAATTCGGCATTTTTCATCACGCTGGCGGTGATGTCGCTGGCGAACTTGATGACCTTGTATGGCTTGCCATCGGCGTCCAGGATCGGATTGTAGGACGCGCTGATCCAGACTTCACGCCCGCCCTTGGCCAGGCGCTTGTAGTCGGCGCGGGCGAAATTCCCGGCGCCCAGGTTTGCCCAGAACTGTTTGTAGGCAGGTGTACGGGTGTACGACGGCTCGCAGAACATCGCGTGATGCTTGCCGCGGACTTCGTCGAGGGTGTAGCCAAGGGTGGACAGAAAGTTTTCGTTGGCATGGATGATGGTGCCGTCGAGCTCGAACTCGATCACCGCCTGGACCCGGTTCAGCGCCGAATGCACCGCCTGCAAATCGAGATCATGGGACTGCGACAACTGGTTCGTTGCTTCCATGTTGGCCACCCTAGATTGTTGTACGTCATGAATGCTTCATCGCCCGGCGGGCAGGTAGGAATCCATTTCCATAGAGCAATTATCAGTGTCCGGCCGCGAAATTCCCATCTGGCAATTCACAAATTTTTTGTCGGTACGTCTGGATGTCGCAATGTCAGTGTTCCAATAAAGAAACTTTTGCCAGCCCAAAACGCGAAATTGTCCTAGACGGAAGGAATTTTCCACAAAAACGTTGTATCCTAGGTAACAAGTAACAAAAAGTATCAGGGATGGATGATTTTCGATCCGCCGTATTTTCGAGGAACACCAATGCACACTTGCACCTCACATGAGCAAGAAGCGCTTCGCCTCGAGACTCTGCGCCGTTACGACATTCTCGACACGCCACCCGAGGCAGGATTCGACGAGCTGACCATGCTGGCGTCGGAAATTTGCGAAACGCCGGCTGCGGCAATGACGCTGATGGATGCCGATCGGCTGTGGTGTAAAAGCCGGTTGCACATCGAATCGGTCCAAATCTCGCGTGATGTCGCGATCGGACGGTACGTTCTCGCAAACGGCAGTTTGCTCGCAGTCGAGGACTTGCGCAAAGACGACCGGTTCACGAATAATCCACTCGTCATTGGCGCCGCCGCACTGCGTTTTTACGCCGGGGCACCGCTGCTGACCTCGGAGGGTCTGTGCATTGGCGCATTGTGCGTCATGGACATCGTGCCGCGCGTGCTGTCACAACGCCAGCAACGCGCCCTGACCAGGCTGGCGAACCAGGTGATGCGCCTGCTTGAGGCGCGCGTGCAGTCCCGCACGCTGGAACGGCAGACCTGCGTGCGCCAGAATGCCGTGCAGGCCCTTGCCAGCAATGAACGGTTTTTGCAGACCTTGCTCGACGCCCTGCCGGTGGGTGTCCACGCAAAGCGCCTGACGTCCGACACCCACCTGGGACGCAACAGCACAGACGACGCCGGCGGCGTTGACCGGGACGCTCGGGATGCGCGTGCCGTGCATTCCGGTCATGGCAACCGCGCGGCCCGGGACGGATCTGACGAGCGCGCCGGACATGCCGGCAGCGCCGCCAGAGCGGTCGAGATGCTGATCTGGAACCGCGCTGCCGAATCCATGCTCGGCTTTGACGGTGCCGCCGTCGAGCCCGGTACCGGGCTTGCAGAATTGCCGGCCGAGATCGCCGCCCTCCAGACTACGCAAGACCGGGCCCTCATTGCGCGTCGGGGGCCGGTATCATCGCCACCCTGCCCTGTTCTGCATGCCGATGGCAGATTCCGGATGCTGCGCATGAGCTCCGTGCCCCTGTTCGACGAGAACGGCGAACTTGCCTATGCCATCGGCATCACCGAAGATGTCACCGAACTGAAGGAGGCCGAACTCGAGGCGCGCCGTGCCAGCCGCATCGACAGCCTGACCCGGCTACCGAACCGGGCCCAGTTCTTCGAAGTGCTGGAAGATGGCGATCACCGCTGCTTCTGCCACCGCCGCATGCGCCATCAAGGCGTTTTCCAAATCGACCGAGCTGATCCACTCGCCGCCGGATTTGATGAGGTCTTTGGTGCGGTCGGTGAT
>JAYTLK010000226.1:0-15465 GCA_043729515.1 Herminiimonas sp. | reverse complement strand
GCACCAGGGACAGGTCGACCGTGAGCAGATCCATCGATACCCGCCCCGCAAGTCCGGTGCGAATACCCTCGACCAGAACCGGGGTGCCATCGGGAGCCTGGCGCGGATAACCGTCGGCATAGCCGCAGGCAACGATGCCGATGCGCATGCGGTGCGGCGCGACGAACCGACTGCCGTAACCGACCGCCTCGCCAATCGCGATCTCCTGGATGCCGATCAGCTCCGAGGACAGCGTCATGGCCGGGCGCAATCCTGACGCGGCAGCACTTTCCTTGCCGGGTGCACCGCCGTACAACATGATGCCGGGCCGCACCCATTGCGCTGTCAATGCCGGACAAGTGAGGTCGATCGCGGAATTTGCCAGGGTCCGTTCGCCCGCCAGGCCGGCGGTTGCCGCTTCAAAGCAGGCTAGCTGCCGCGACAGCGGCAGGTGGTCGTTGTCGGGTGCATCGGCATTGGCGAAGTGCGTCATGAGCGTGATGGCGCCGACCACGGGAAGCGCGCGCAATCGCGCATGGGCCAACCGGAAGGCATGCGGCGTAAAACCAAGTCGGTTCATGCCGCTGTTGAGTTTCAGATGGATGTCGATCCGGGCGCCGGCTCGGGCGCCGTCGCCAACGCATTCGAGCAAGGCAATCTGTTCGGCGCAGTGCACCGTGACCGACAGGCGCTGCTGCAATGCCGTTTGCATGTCACGCATGTCGAAACATCCTTCCAGCATCAGGATCGGTTTTTGCCAGCCGGATGCGCGCAATGTCTGCGCATTGTCGAATTCGATCAATGCCAGACCATCGGCTGCGGCGAAACCCCGCAAGCCGCGCAGCAGTCCATGGCCATAGGCATTTGCCTTGAGCACGGCCCAGACCTGCGCGCTGCCCGCATGCTTTGCGGCAAGTGCAAGATTATGCTGCATCGCGTCAATGTGAACTTTTGCAAGAAGGGGGCGTGGCATGAGTTAGGCTGACTGCTTCCGATGGTTCGACGCGTATATTCCTATTTTACTTGAGGCATCCGGCCGGCCTTTGGCAATTCGGCGGGTGCGCGCGGCTTTCATGGTATAAAGCAAGCCGACCTATTTTGTCAGGCGCAGAAGAGACGAATGAAACGCGGTTTCTACACGATCATGGCGGCGCAGTTTTTTTCGTCGCTTGCCGACAACGCATTGCTGATTGCCGCCATCGCACTTCTGGCGGACATGCACTCGCCGGCCTGGATGACGCCACTGCTCAAGCTGTTTTTCGTGCTGTCCTATGTGTTGCTGGCCGCCTTCGTGGGCGCCTTTGCCGATGCCCTGCCAAAGGGGCGGGTCATGTTCATCACGAACATGGTCAAGATCGTCGGTTGCGGCATGATGTTCGCCAACGTGCATCCCTTGCTTGCCTATGCCATCGTCGGATTCGGCGCTGCTGCGTATTCGCCAGCGAAGTACGGCATCCTGACCGAACTCTTGCCTGCAGAAAAACTGGTTGCCGCCAACGGCTGGATCGAAGGGCTGACCATCGTCTCGATCATTCTCGGCACCGTCCTGGGCGGCGCGCTGATCAATCCGCATGTCTCCCGATCACTCCTGGCCTTGGATTTTCCGATAATCGACACTGGTGTCGATACACCAACGGAAGCAGCGCTGGTGGTGATCATGATGCTCTATCTGGTGTCGACGGTGGTGAGTCGGAAGATACCTGACACCGGCGCCACCTACCCCCACCAGGAACGCAGCCCGATTCGCCTGATCGCCGATTTCGCGAATTGCTACAGCGTGCTCTGGCGCGATCGGCTCGGGCAGATCTCGCTTGCCGTTACCACCCTGTTCTGGGGCGCGGCGGCGGCGCTGCAATTCATCGTGCTGAAGTGGGCAGAAAAATCATTGCACATGCCACTCGACAAGGCTGCCATCCTGCAAGGCGTGACCGCCATCGGCGTGGCGGCCGGCGCCATTGCGGCAGCGCGTTTCGTCCCTCTCAAAAAATCCCTGTCGGTGCTGCCGCTGGGCGTCGGCATGGGCCTGATCGTCATGACGATGACCCTGGTGAACGACGTGCGCTTCGCCTATCCGCTGCTGATCATCATTGGTGGCCTCTCCGGCTATTATCTGGTGCCAATGAATGCGCTTCTGCAGCATCGCGGTCATGTGCTGATGAGCGCGGGACATTCGATCGCCGTCCAGAACTTCAATGAAAACCTGTCGGTGCTGACCATGCTGGTGCTCTACGCGCTGCTGGTGAAGCTGAACGTGAACGTCAACTATGTGATCCTGTCTTTCGGTCTGTTCGTCTCGACGGTGATGCTGATCATCATGCGCAAACATGCGGCCAACCAGCGTGACCATGATTCACTCGCGCTGATCGGGGAAGAAAAGCACTGATCCGGCTCAGGGGTCGCCGTCCATCCGAAGCACGGTGCGCTGGTTGCGCTCATGGACCCGGGTGCGCCAGTCATCGGGCACGATGAAGCAGCGGTTGGTTTCGTACCAGGCACTTTCATGCCGAGCCATGAGCGCCACCAGCATCGGCATGGTGTCGTCGGCAAAGTGTCGATGCAGATAATCCCGTACGGCTGTCTTGTCCATTACCGTAGCGTCGTCCGCGCGCGCCGGCGCCAGCCATGACAGGCGCGCCAGTGGCAGGAATGCCGGCGCGTCGAGCTGCTCGACTGCGGCGAGACTGCACCAGATGCCGCGGCAATGTCTCTGCGCGACGCCTGGCGAGCCGCGCGCTGCGCATGGCGCCGTCGGCAGATCCGCGGGATAGAACAGCCAGCCCTTGATCAGCGCTTGTGACCGGGCAATTGCCTGTGGCAGGTATGCCTGCGCTGCCGGATGCGTTGCCAGCGCAAGTTGGCGGTGCAGGATCTTGTGCATTTTCGCGCTGAGGGTATCGGCCAGGTTCGGTCCGATGAAATCCTCGCCGGGGTCACGGTCACCCCGGCCGGCTCGTTCGAACAGATAGAATTTGGTCGCCAGTTCAAGATGCAGCAGTGCCCGATGATCCCACAACAGGAAGTCAAATTCGCCGATCGTCCTGCCCTTGCGTTTGCTGATCTCCATGCAACCTGCGCCGTCCATCCCGTCACCCTCGGGCGCAGCGCGCACCTGCAGGCCGTGTGAAAACAGGATGCCGCGCCACCTGAAATAGAACGCCAGCAGATTTTCCGCATATCGACCCAGGCGCGTGGCCGGCGACAGGGAGAGCGCATCGTGCAGCGCCTGTGGATCGGTGTCGAGTTCGTGCAGCCAGCTATCGACGCCGCCCTGCGCGACATCGGTCGCCAGGCTGGCGATGCGGCCATCCCACTGCGGCGCCTCCGGGTCCAGCAAGTCCGGCGCATCGAGCAGCCAGGCCAGCGCCCGCACATGCGGATCCTTTAGCCTACCCCAGCGCCGGTGAAACCGCGCCTGGCTGGTGTCCCCTGGCGAGGGATTGACGACTTCAGCCGGGTTCGACATTGGCCGAATGGCCTTCATGTTCGGCCATCGCCAGACAGAGGTCTTCCCAGGTCTTGCGCTTGTCGGCGGGGACGCGCAGCAGGTAAGCCGGATGATAGGTCACGACCACCGGCAACGCGGCGGCGCGGTGGACTTTTCCGCGCAGGGCCGCCAGCGTCGTCGAGGGTCCGCTGGCCAGCAGCGCCGTCGCCGCGACCTTGCCGAGGGCGATCAGCATCGACGGCGCAATCAGGGCGATCTGACGGTCGAGGTATGGACGGCAGGCAGCAGCTTCTTCCGGGCTGGGCGCGCGGTCCTTGCCGCTGGCGTCGGTCGGGCGACATTTCACGACATTGGCAATGAAGGCATTGCGTCCGCGCTGCAACTGCATGGCGCTCAACATGTTGTCGAGCAGCTTGCCAGCAGGACCGACGAAGGGCTCGCCCTGTTGATCTTCACTGCGGCCGGGGCCTTCGCCGATGAACAGCCACTGCGCCTTCGGATCGCCGACTCCGAAGACGGTTCGGGTCCGGCTTGCGCACAGGCCGCAGCGGGTGCATCCGGCAACGGCAGATTGCAGCTGGGCCCAGTCCATCGCGGCGATCGCTTCATCGGAGGCCTTGCCTGCATCGAACTCGCCGATCGCAGCAGCGGCAGCGGGCATAGCCGCAGTGCGGGCGACGGCCTTCGGATCATCTGCTGCGCGCGATGTTTCGCTTGATCCAGCTGCCGGTTCTCCCTCGGCGTCCACTCCTGCCACGGCCTGTCGCGCATCGGCGGAAGCGCCGATCGGACGCAGTTCCCACAGCGTTCCAATGCCAAGCGCATCCAGCATGCGGTTGCGGCGGTTCATCCTGCGTCCTTCATAGCGCGATCCGCATGACGATGGCGTCTTCGCGCCGGTCATCGGCGGCCGGATAATAATTCTTGCGGATGGCGATCTGGCAGAAGCCGACATGCCGGTACACCGCCAGCGCATGCGGATTCGACGGCCGTACTTCCAGCAACACGGCTGGGGTTGCGAAGTCGGCTGCGATTCGAAACGCCCGCGCCATGAGCAAGCGGCCGAGTCCATGCCCCTGCCAGCATGGGGCGACAGTGATGTTGAGCAAATGGGCTTCGTCGGGCATCATCATCAACAGGAAGTAACCTGCCAGTTTTTCATCGGTGTCGCGGGCGATCCAGCATTGATACCCACTGTCGAGCGAATCCTGAAAATTCCCGCGGGTCCATGGATGGCTGTAGACGCGGTGCTCGAGCGAAGTCACGTCATCCAGATCGCCGCGCTGCATCGGCAGGCAGACGAAAGCCGAGTTGCCGGAGATGCTCGCCGTTTCGCGTGCTTCGCCTGCTGTTGGCGCGGCCAAGCGCATGTCTGGGGCAGCGGTCATGCCGGGGCAGCCGGGGCAGCCAGTGCATCGCCGTGCGGTTTATTCACGGCTTGCCCGATTTCGCGCCTGGCTGCACGCTCGGCAGTCGTCAGCGCAACGTCGTTGCGCAGGTAAATCGGCTGCGCTTGACGTGCCGCAACGGCCTGGCCATGGCGCAACAGGCGCTGTCCGAGCGCTGCGACTTGTGCTGCATGCGGCATGCACTCGGCGCGCGGTGGCCGCATCTGCGGTTGCGCCAGTAGCGCTGCGAGTTGCGCTGCATGGACAGTCAGGCCGTTTCCGCATGGCGTCACCACGTCTTCAGCGCCGGCCTCCAGCGCACCGACCGTCACCGCCGACGGTGCATCGACCCGGGCCGGAGACACGGCAACCCAGTCGCCGCCTGCACCGGCCGCATCTGCATGCCAGCGATACCGGCCCCAATACACCTGCCCCATCCGCGCATCGAGGATGACCAGCACGTCATCGCTGCCGGTGGCATCGCGGCAGGACTGGGCAGCGGCGGCCAGTGTATCGACCGCGACCACCGGCCGCCCACTGCCATGGCCCAGACCCTGGGCGATGCCACAGGCAATGCGCACGCCGGTGAACGATCCGGGTCCAGCGCCGAAGGCAATCGCGTCGCAGCGATCCAGGCCGATGCCGGCTTCAGCCAGCAATGCCTGCGCCATCGGCAGGATGGCAAGAGAATGCGACTGCACACCGTCGACCTGCCGTTGCAGCAAGCGGGTGTACCCGGCGGTGGAACCTGCACCGTCGTCCGCGAATGCCAGGGCGACGGAGGCGATGTCGGTCGATGATTCGATTGCCAGAATAATGCTCATGCTCGCATTTTAACGCGACCACGCGCGGCGTCCCAGCAGCTTGCGCATCGGCGCCGGTAGAATGATGGCATGTCCGTCATTGTCCTCAGCCATGCCAACCGCAAGCTCGTCCACGATCGGCTCGCGGAGGGCGTCTGGGTCGTCGCCTGCCTGTGCGCGGACTGGTGCGATGTCTGCGCCGCGTTCCAGGCGACGTTCGATGGCTTGGCAAGCACGCATCCGGAGCACTTGTTCCTGTGGATTGACATCGAAGATGAAGCCGACCTGGTCGGCGATATCGACGTCGAGAATTTTCCGACGCTGTTGATCGAACGCCATGGCAAAGCCACGTTTTACGGCACGGTCGAACCTGCTGCCGGTCCGCTCGGGCGTCTGGTCCAGGCACGGATCGGCGGCATACCGTCTGCGCTTTCCGTGGCAGCGCCGTCGGGCAGGATCGACCTGCAGGCGCGTCTGACGGCCGCCATCGCTGGTTGACCCAGCCACGTCGGCGGGTTCTATGGGACAATTTTCGATTTCGTCCATAGGAAAAACCATGACCATTTCAATGTATGCGGCGTCCGTACCCGTGTTTCGCCAGATTCTCGACAGCCTGTCGGCCATCCTGGCCAAGGCCGAACAACATGCCACCGATCGCAAGATCGACCCGGCAGCCCTGCTGCAGGCGCGCCTCTACCCGGACATGTTCGCCTTGACGCGCCAGGTCCAGATCGCCGCTGATTTTGCCAAGGGCGCCTGTGCCCGCCTGGCCGGTGTCGAGGTGCCGAAGTACGACGATACCGAGACCAGTTTTGCCGACCTGCGCGCGCGGCTGGCGCGTACCGTGGCGTTCATCGAATCGCTGCCGCAGCAGCAGATCGATGGCAGCGAAGCGCGTGAAATCCAGACCAGCGCCGGGCCGAACAGCAAGACCTTTACCGGCCAGGCCTACTTGACCCATTACGCCCTGCCACAATTCATGTTTCACGCCACGACGGCCTACAGTCTGCTGCGCCATAACGGCGTCGAGATCGGCAAGCGAGATTTCATGGGTAAATTCTGATTTTAAACAATAAGTTGCGGTTGAATCCAATCCAATTTTTTTAAAGTGATTTCTAGGCATAAGGTTTGCCGATCGCTTCAAGTCCGCAAAATCTGTAGCCGCGCTGGACAAGGTATTGGCAACGAAATCGCCTCTGTTCACGCGCTGGCCACCTCCAATATTCCTGATCCTGTCGCGGTTGATCTCGATGTTCATGGTCAAGGTTTGCTTGCCAGACTTCTGGAACAATCACGTTCGCCGCAGGGATCTCGTCAGGCGTTTCTTGCGAGCTTGCACAGATGCATTTTTTCGAATGCGTTTTCCCTTCCAAGAAAAGACAAACGTGAATCCCATAAAAGCCGTAGATACCTTCGGACAAGCAAAGCATGTCGCCAATATCGCAGCGCGTGAATCAAACACGGATGAGACCGCTGCCGGCGCGTCTGTTTCCGTTACGGCAGTAGCAACACCGCCAACATTGCAGCACCAGTCCCGCGCGGCTAGAGAGCATCAGTTTGGCGCCCTTCCCCCAGCTGGCCACACTCTGCCGGAGTCAGGAATTGCTGCAGGCGCGTTCAAGCCAGCTACGACCTACGAAATACCCGCACCCAAGCAGTCCGGGACCGCGATTGCCAACTGGTCTGAGGGCGAGGTTTCAGACGCAGCAATCAAGGAACATTTCACGACGATGGCAAACACGCTGTCAAATGCATGGCCTCGGGACTGGCCACGCACGGCCGTGAATGATCCGCCGGAATTTCTCGCGTTGGCCAGTTCGTTCCAGAATGAAAAAATTGCGTTGTTTGAAGCTGCAGTGAGCAAGACTCAGGAAGACGTCATTGGAAAGCTGGAAGTTGCCATCGATTGTGCCAATACGTTGCATGCAAAGGAAGGGCATAACCAGAATGTCATCGGTGTTGCCCGCATCATGCTCGGCGACGAACGAATCAAAGTGGCATTGGTTGGCGATCCGGGCATCAGCGCAGCAGTGTCAGGAGATTCGGACCAATTCGATCAGGCGATTCTGGAAGCTGCCAGGTGGCACGGGCTGTCAGATCGCGACATTCCAGTTGCCGTGCTCACCGCCAAGCGCGCACCCAGTGCCGACGACAAGGCAACGTTCATCGAACTGCGTTCTGCCAGCTCAGCCAAAATTTATGCGGAACTCGACCTGCCGAACGAAACGGCAGCGAATTTGATTCGGCAGACCCGCGTTTCCGGCGACGCGTCGCGCAACCGCCCGGTGGCGGCGCAATTTTTGGACGTCATGGATCGCATTTCCGCCATGGGCGCCAAACCGTTCTTCAAGACTGACGGCAAGGCCGATGCAGACAAGATTTTCAAGGCCATTGATCGAGAAATGGCAAAGGAAGATGTCCATGTCGCTTTAGAACTTCGCGCGGCGATCAAGACTTGTGTTGAAGAGGGTCAGCTTGATGCCGGTCTGCTGGCTTGCCGCAAAGAAGATATTTACGTCAGGGCATGATCGACCACTGCAACCATTACCGCATCGAGATCAAACCAATGGGCCGAGCCGTACGCAATGCAGAACCCAATTCTTGGCCGCCGAGCGATTTACACGATCGAATGTATTGGGATGGTCTGCAAGTCTGATTTGCTCCATGGGCGCATTTTCCACGTCAGGCCATTGCGGATCTTTCAGAGACAAATGCGAGCAAATCCAACAAGTCGCGTCCTTCGCCTTCTGGTTTGATATCCAGTTCTTCCAGCGGCGCCACACTGCGGTTGACCCAGAATGTCGGAAAACCGTACCAGCTGGCACCGCAGGCATCCCAGCAATTGCTGGATACAAATACCATTTCGTCGACGCCGAAGCCAAGCGTGGCCGCTGCCAGCGCATAGGCCTCGGGCGCAGTCTTGAACTTGCGCGCGCTGTCGGCCGATAGCACATGATCGAACAATTCTGCGAACCCGGCACCTTGCACGACAATCTCCAGCATCGTCGGATTGCCATTGGAAAGAATGGCCAATTTCAATCCGCGCGCCCGCAACGCCAGCAGTACCTGCCGGTTTTCCGGAAATGGCGGCAGTTTTGCGTACCGGTCCATCAGTGCCGTGCAATTCTCTTCGGATAGATGGATACCGAGCTTCTTGCAGGCAAACACCAGCGCATCGCGCGTCACGTCATCAAACGGTTTGTAGCGGCCTGACAGCGTGCGCAGCCGGGTGTAGTCGATCTGCCGGTCGCGCCAGAGCGTCGCCAATGCCTCGCCCTTGCCCGGAAAAAGGGCTTCAGCCAGGACGCCGATCGAATACACATCAAACAGCGTGCCGTAGGCATCGAAAACAATCGCCTTGATCGGTTTCATCGATTCGATCGTCCACCAATTGGATGCATGCGCATGCTCAGTGCTGCTGCCCGCCGCCGAGGTAAGCTGCCTGTACAGCGGGATCATGTTTCAGCTTGTCTGCCGGGCCATGGACCGAAATCCGGCCGTTTTCCATCACATAGCCATAGTCGGCCACATTCAAGGCGGCGGCAGCGAACTGCTCGACCAGCAACATCGTCACGCCCTGCTCTTTCAGACGCAGGATGATCCGAAAAACTTCTTCGACCAGGATCGGCGCCAGGCCCATTGATGGTTCATCCAGCAGGATCACGTCAGGATTGAGCATCACGGCACGCGCCATGGCGAGCATCTGCTGCTCGCCACCCGACAACGTGCCGGCAAGTTGATGCTGACGTTCTTTCAGGCGCGGGAAGAGTTCGAGCGCTTTTTCCAGGTCGTGGTTCACATCCCCGCGCGGGCGGGAACGGGTAAAGCGTGGAAATGCGCCCAGAATCAGGTTATCGGTGACCGACATGGTGGCGAACACGCGCCGGCCTTCCGGCGAATGCGCCAGGCCGGCGCGGGCGATCTTGTGCGACTCCAGGCCGGTGATGTCCTGGCCCGACAGCGTGACGGTCCCCTGCTTCGGTTTGATCATGCCGGAGATGGCGCGCATGGTGGTGGTCTTGCCAGCACCGTTGGAGCCGATCAGGGTGACGACTTTGCCTTTCGGGACTTCAAGCGAAATTCCGTGCAGGACTTCGACCTTGCCGTAGGCAGCGTGAAGATTGTCGATGATGAGCATGTGCGGGCCTTAATCAGTGTGGAGTCGCAGCGTCGGTGCTGGTGACAGCGTCCGCTGCATCGTCGCCGGCGGTGCCGCCGAGGTAGGCCTCGATCACCTTCGGGTCAGCCTGGACTGCGGCGGGTTTGCCTTCTGCAATCTTCTGACCGAAGTCGAGCACCGTCACGGTATCCGAAATCGACATGACGACATCCATGTGATGTTCGATGAGAATGATCGTGATGCCGTGCTGCCGGATTTTCCGGATGATCGCCATCAGTTCCTTGATGTCCGGCGCCGTCAGGCCGGCAGCCGGTTCATCGAGCAGCAGCAGCTGCGGATTCAGGCCCAGCGCACGACCGATTTCCAGCAGGCGCTGCTTGCCGTAAGGCAGATTGCGTGCCTCTTCGTCGGCCAGGTCCGACAGGCCGACGAACTGCAGAATGCTGGCTGCCCGTTCACGCGCCGCATGCTCTTCCCGCTTGTAGCGCGGCGTATGGAGCATCACGTCGACCACATTGCTGCGGAAGGTATTGTGCAGGCCGACCAGCACGTTTTCGGTGGCCGTCATCTCGCCGAACAATTGCACGTTCTGGAAGGTGCGCGCCACGCCGCCCAATGCGATGGCCGACGGCGTCGAGCCGGAGATGATCTGCTCGTTGAAATGCACTTCGCCGGCAGTCGGCTTGTAGATGCCGGTCAGCACGTTCATCATCGTGCTCTTGCCCGATCCGTTCGGCCCGATCAGGCCGTGCACCGAGCCCTTGACGATGTTCAGGTCGACCAGATTCAGCGCTTTCAGGCCACCGAACTGCATCAGGATCTGCCTGGCGCTCAACAGGTTCACGCTGCCGACCGTGGTCTGCTCTGCAGCAACCCACTCCTGCGCCGCTGCCCCGGTGGCGACGACATCGGCCGGATCGGTGCTGCGACGCCCGGTGCGGCCGAGCGCATTGCGGAGGAACCCGATGATGCCGTCCTGCAGGTAGTAGACGACAAACAGGGTCATCAGACCGAAGATCGTCAGGCGCCAGTCGACGATGTTTTCCAGCTTGTAGGAAAACAGCGCCATGGCAATCGTCGCCACGACCGGAATGGCGATTTCGCGCATCGTCTTGCGCTTGCGGGAAAACTGCACCACGCCGCTGATGACGACGATCACCGCCGCGACTGTCGCGATCTGGCGGAACAAGGCGATGTCGGCCAGCAAGCTCGGCAGCATCACCACGATCAACGCGCCGACCAGCGCGCCGCTACGGGTCTTGCGGCCACCCATGATGACGGCCAGCAGGAACAGGATCGTCAGCTCGAAGACATAGGTGTTCGGCGAGATGTATTCCTCCGAATACGCATACAGGCTGCCGGCCAGACCGGCCAGCGCGGCGCTGATCACGAAGGCATAGACCTTGTAGCGATAGACCGATACGCCCATGCAATCGGAGGCGATCGGGCTGTCGCGCAGGGCCTGGAATGCGCGGCCCAGATGCGACTTCAGGATGCGGTGCACGACGATCAGCGACAGCACCATGAAGCCGGCAACCAGATAGAAAAATTCCGTCTCGGCGATGCGGTGGCCGAAGAACACCGGCTTGGACACCTTGATGCCGAGCGGGCCGGCAGTCAGGAAATCCATTTCGTTGATCAGGATCTGGATGATCGTGCCGAAAGCCAGCGTCACCATCGCCAGATAAGGGCCGGTCACGCGCAGGGCCGGCAAGGCCAGCAAGGCACCGAAGATGGCAGTCACGGCAATACTGGCCGGCATTGCCACCATGAACGGCATGCCGAGTTTGAGCCACAGTACGCCGGTGGTGTAGGAACCGATGCCGAACAGGCCGGCATGTCCGAGCGAGACCTGGCCGGTGTAGCCGACCACGATGTCCAGGCCGAACAGCAGGATCGCGTAGATCAGGATGGTTTCGGCAAGAT
This sequence comes from Herminiimonas sp., assembly GCA_043729515.1. Lineage (GTDB taxonomy): Bacteria > Pseudomonadota > Gammaproteobacteria > Burkholderiales > Burkholderiaceae_D > JANXSS01. Next base: position 3,804 of record JAYTLK010000226.1, on the reverse strand, counting down.
GGATGTAATACGGATTGTGAAACACCAGCGGAAACACGGCCAGTGCCGCAATGCCGATGACGGCAATGGCAAGCGTCTTTTTGTTCATGTCAGACTTTCTTGATGGCGGCTTTGCCGAACAGACCGGCAGGCTTGATGGCCAATACCAGCAACAGCAGCAGCAGGCCGGGCACTTCCTTGTAACCGGTCGAGATGTAGTAACCGGTGAGCGTTTCCGCCAAGCCGATGAGCAGGCCGCCTACAATAGCGCCCACACCCGAGGTCAGGCCCCCGATGATTGCCACCGAAAATGCCTTCAGGCCCAATGCCGTGCCCATGGTGGATCCGGTGAGCGTCAATGGCGCCACCAGCACGCCGGCAAACGCCGCCGTGGCCGACGACAATGCATACGAAAACGTAATGACCATGCTGGTATTGATGCCCATGAGACCAGCGGCGTCGCGATCGTTCGAAGTAGCGACCACGGCCTTGCCATAGATCGACTTGCGATTGAATACCTCGACGGCCACCATCATGGCGATCGCACCCAGCACCACCACGACCTGCATCGGTTGCACGTTTGCCCCCAGCACCTTGAATGGCGTCGCAGTCAGCGGTGTCGGAAAGGTCAGGTCATCCTTGCCCCAGATGTTCTCGGCGACGTTCTTGAAAATGATGGCCAGCGCAATGGTCGACATGATCCAGCCGAATTCCGACTTGATCTTGATTGCCGGCCGCACGCCGATCCACTCCACGAATGCACCCTGCATCGCGCCGAACACCATCACGATCGGGATCATGAGCCAGTAGCTCATGTAGGGTCCGCCGTGAATGTTCGACACCAGGCTCAAGCCCACCAGCGCGCCCAGCATCAGCGCTTCTCCTTGTCCGAAGTTCAGGGTGCCGGAGGTGGCGAAGGTGAGTTGGTAGCCGAAGGCAATGACCGCGTAGATCATGCCTAGCGCGACACCACTGAACACCAGTTGCAGCAGAATTTCCATCATGTTTTCCGTGGAGAGGCACCGAGCATGCCAGGTTCATTCGCAACAAAGGCCAGCTCCGCGGTGCGGAGACTGACCAGTGCGTGAAAACTGCCGCAGACCGTGGGCCGGTCTCGGCAGAAACGACTTACAGGACTTCCTTACTTCGCCAGGACGACGTGGCCGCCGCGGACTTCGCCGAAGACCGGCATGCCCATCTTGATCGCTTCGTGATCGTCATGGGTGTACGGCTTGTCATAGGTAGTGACGACGCCATCGACTTTTTCAGCCAGGTTTTCGAGCGCAGCGCGCACCTTCGGACCATCGGTAGTGCCGGCTTGCTTGATGGCGGCAACCAGCAGATAGATCGAATCATAGCCTTGTGCTGCCGAGACCGGCGAAGGAATGCGGCCGCCCGGTGGGCTGTAGGTCTTCACGTAACCGTCGATGAACGCCTTGCGCTTTGGCGTGTTCGGGTCCTGGATGAAGGTTTGCGGCATGATCGCGCCTTCGCCGTTCTTGCCGGCGTTGTCGATGAAGTTTGCCATCGACAGGGTCCAGCTGCCGACCAGTGGCACTTTCCAGCCAAGTTTTTCCATGCCGTTGGCGATCTGTGCCAGTTCAGGGCCGATGCCATAAGTGATCACGACCTGGGCGCCGGCTTCTTTCGCCTTCAGCAACTGGGCCGTCATGTCGACGTCCTTGATGTTGTATTTCTCGATCGCCACGGCCTTGATGCTCTTTTTCGCCAGGGCTTTCTCGAGATCCTCACGGCCGAGCTGGCCGTAGTTGGTCGAGTCGGCCAGGATCGCGACCTTGGTCATCTTGCGCTTGCCGACGACTTCTTCGACGATCATGGCGGTCTGGATCGAATCGTTGGCCGAATTGCGGAAAATGTAGTTGTCAGGCTGGTCGGTGAACTGCTTGGTGACGATCGAACCCGTGGCGACGTTGTTGATCACCGGGATCTTGGCTTCCTGATAGAAGCGCTGCGATGCCAGCGAGACGCCGGTGTTGATGAAGCCGACGGTTGCGACGACTTTTTCCTTGTTGATCAGTTCCTGGGCAACCTGGACACCGCGCTCGTTCTTGGCTTCCTCGTCACGTTCGACCAATTCGAGCTTGCGTCCGAGAACACCGCCCTTGTCGTTGATTTCCTTGGCAGCCAGTTTCACGCCGTCGCGCATCGACACGCCCATCGGCGCGGAACCGCCCGTGAACGGCCCCGAAACGCCAATCTTGATCGTATCGGCAGCAATACTGCTCAGGGACATGGTAGCAACCGCAGCAGCCACCAGCATGTGAAGTTTGTAGGTCATAAGTATCCTCTGTAGTTATATTTTTACCGTGACGACGATGAAAACCCGCGTTTTCACAGGCGCCAATTGTAAGTGGCACTAACCATTGCGGCAACAAAAACCTCAATTCGGCGCATGTCGTCTTCTACGTAAGTAGAAACACGCAGTTCCGCTCAGCAATCTGTTGCCTGTTAAAAACCACGTCACGGACGGCGCTTACAGGGAACATGCAGTGCGCAAAAAAAATCCCCGGCGAACCGGGGATTTTTGGAAGCTTGTACTACGCTTGCGGCAGCTTAGATCGGCTGGATGTTCGAAGCTTGCTTGCCCTTTGGGCCGGCGGTGACTTCGAAAGAAACGCGCTGGTTTTCTTGCAGCGATTTGAAACCGTTCGACTGGATAGCCGAGAAGTGCGCGAACAGATCTTCGCCGCCTTCGTCCGGGGTGATGAAGCCGAAACCTTTTGAGTCATTGAACCACTTAACGATACCAGTTGCCATTGCAATTCCTATTTCAGTTTATTTGGGCAGATGCCCGTTGGATCGTTTCAACCAAGACAGGGACGACAGACTGACTGCACCACTAGCTCGAATCTCAACGATCCGAAATTATACCGCATCTCTTCAAAAAAGTTAAATCCTGTTTTTTTAACATTTCCAAGTTGTCAAGGCGCATCGACCTTGCACCTGAACCGGAAGTTCCGTTGCCTGGTCCACACCCTTGCTGGTACAGTCAGACAGTTCTCTACGGAAATATCCGTACACGGGGGAGTGTGCCAGGACTCTCCTCTGCCTTGTCCCTGATACGACTGTGGCTTCCCATGTACTCGAATCCCGCCGGATGATCCTCGTCGCCAGACTGTTCCGCTCGCGCGACATCCGCCCGATCCTGTTGGCGTGCGTCGCGCTGACCATTGCTGCAATCGTCGGCCAGACCTGGTGGGCCGTTGCCCAGGACCGCAACCTGACGCTCGAGCAGGAAACAGCGAGTGGCATCGCTGCGGTGCGCACGATCGAGGAACACGCGGCCCGCACCTTGCAGGACGCCGAACGCGCAGTCGGCGCAGTGATCGACACGATTCGTGCGGCAGAGATCGATGTGCACTCGGAAGACATCGCGCTACGCGCCATCCTGGTCCGCCAGCGCCAGGAAACCACCCACATCCAGTCGCTGCGTTTCATCGACGCCAACGGCATCAGTGCAGTGACGACCTTTGCCAATCCATCCGAGGCATTGGACGTCAGCGACCGGCACTACGTCAAGGAGCTTGTCGCCGTCACCGACCCGTTGCATGTCGTGATCGGACGCCCGGTCGAAAGCCGCTACGACAAGAAGTGGATCCTGCCGGTGGCGCGCAACCTGTACGGGCGCGACGGAGCACGCATCGGCAGTATCAGCGCCTACATCAACATTCCGTATTTCAGTCAGTTCTATGACCGGGTCGCGGCCGACCGTCGTGCGGTGGTGTCGCTGCAGACCAACGACGGCATCCTGGTGGTGCGCTCACCCTACGTGCATGACCTGATCGGACAAGACCTGTCGGCCTC
>JAYTLK010000225.1:0-4699 GCA_043729515.1 Herminiimonas sp. | reverse complement strand
ATCGGGTTTGCCGTACCGATCTGCAACATGGCAGCCGTCCATGCGCTGGCGCGCGGAAAAGGCGGTCTTGGCCTGGCACTGGTCAAAAATCCACTGCTGATGGCGACCCTGGCCGGGGTGGCCGGCAACCTGCTCGGCCTGCATCTGCCGGAAGTGCTCAATGCAACCTTGTCGCGCCTCGGCAATGCGTCGATCGCGCTCGGCCTGATCACGGTCGGCGCCGGCCTGCGCTTGCGCGCAGCGCACGGTGCGCATCATCTGGCCGCTTATTTCATTGTCGTGAAATTGCTGGCCCTGCCGGCGATCGGCTATGGCGTCGGGCGGTATCTGCAATTACCGCCGCAGCATCTGCAACTTGTGGTGATGTTCTGCGCCCTGCCAACGGCGTCCAGCGCTTACGTACTGGCTGCCCGCATGGGGGGCGACGGACCGTTCGTGGCCTTCGTGGTGTCGGCGGGCACGGTTCTGTCGGCGCTGACATTGCCGTTCTGGTTGCTGCTGGTAAGCTAGAAAATCGGTGTGGCGGTGTGCGGACCGGTGCCGCCATGGTTCCCGTATCCCTGCATTTTCTTCTGCGCCAAAGCCCATGCCACATGTTCACGCACCAGGGTTGAGGGATCGTTCACACGTGCTTCCAGCGCCACGATGATTTCACCGGCCTGCGCGGCATCGCAGGAAGTCAATGCATTGCCCAGACCGACGGCAAGATTGCGCAACCAACGCGCATGACCGATGCGGCGAATCGGCGTGCCCTCGAGTCGCTGCAGGAACTGCGCCTCGGACCAACCGAACAACGTGACCATTCCAGCCGAATCGAGTCCGTTGCGCACATCGAAATCCGACACGCCAGCGGCCTGGGCATATTTGTTCCAGGGGCAAACCAGCTGGCAATCGTCGCAGCCATAAACCCGGTTGCCGATCAATGGCCGCAGCGCGAGTGGAATACTGCCCTTCAGTTCGATGGTCAGGTACGAAATGCAGCGCCGCGCGTCGAGCCGGTAAGGGCCGACGATGGCGCCGGTCGGGCAGGCGTCGATGCAGGCGTGGCAAGTGCCGCAATGGGCATCGGTCGGGCCATCGACCGGCAGCGGCAGGTCGGTATAGATTTCGCCCAGGAAGAAGGTCGATCCGGCATCGCGGCTCAGGAGCAGCGTGTGTTTGCCACGCCAGCCGAGGCCTGCTTTTTGCGCCAGCGCGACTTCCATCACCGGCGCCGAATCGGTGAAGACCCGATGGCCGAATGGTCCGACCGCCGCTTCGATGCGAGCCACCAGTTGCTGCAGGCGAGCGCGCATGACCTTGTGATAATCGCGGCCGCGGGCATAGACTGAAATGACTGCCGCACCCGGCTCCTGCAACCGTGCCGCTTCCCGCTCGCGCCAATCGGCAGGCAAGGCCGGCGCTGCGCTTGCAGCGGTGTCTGTCGGGGCTGCGGCTGGCAGATAGTTCATCCGCGCTACGATTACCCTGCGCGTGCCTGGGACCAGATCAGCCGGGCGCGTGCGCCGGCTGCCATGCGCGGCCATGTAATCCATGTCGCCGTGATGGCCAGCCTCGAGCCAGGCCTGCAGCCCCGGTTCGCTGGCCAGCAGATCGATGTCGGCAATGCCGATTGCTGCAAATCCAAGTTCGCGGCCCCAGGCCCGAATGTCGGCCGCCAGGGCGACAAGGCGTATCGCGTCATCCATGGCCGCACGCATTCGGTGGCATCATGGCGCGATGACCGGGTGTGACCGCGGCTGTTGAACGCATTTTCATTGGAGGGATTCTAGTCGATGCAGCATTTCAAGGCCCTCTTGCATGATGAAGCCGGCACGCTGGCCTTGGGCGCCGCACTGGCGCGCACGCTCGCGCCGGGCCTCACCATCTACCTGTACGGCGATCTGGGCGCCGGCAAGACCGCGCTCACGCGGGCGATGCTGCATGCGGCCGGTCATCAAGGCCATGTCAAAAGCCCGACCTACACCTTGGTCGAGCCTTACACGATCGCGCTGGACGGCATGATGATTGCGGTTCGCCACTTTGATCTGTACCGCCTGGCCAGCGCCGATGAATTTCTCGATGCCGGGTTTCGCGATGAATTCGACGGGCGCCGCATCTGCATCGTCGAGTGGCCCGAGAAAGCGTCGGCAGTGTTGCAAACGCCCGATATCGCAGTGCATCTGCGTCTTGCCGGCGAAGGCCGTGAGGTAGAATTGGAAGCGCTTTCCGACCTGGGTATTGCATGTCTCGACCGACTCCGATTTTTCCCGAATCTGTAGAAGAATCCGCAGCCGACCTGACGCCGCGCGGACGCCTGCGCCGCACCACGTTGAAGGCTGGCGGCACGCTGCTGCTGGCGGTTCTGGCGCCCTTGCCGGCACGCGCTGCGCAGATCCTCGCCGTACGGGTCTGGCCGGCCGACGACTATACCCGCGTCACCCTGGAAAACGATTCCGACCTGAAGGCCACGCATTTCGTGGTCAAGGATCCGGAACGCCTGGTGGTCGATGTCGAGGGCATCGACCTCAACGCCGCGCTGAAAGGGCTGGTCGCCAAGATCCAGTCGAACGACCCCTACATCCGCCAGGTGCGTGTCGGCCAGAACCGGCCGAACGTGGTGCGACTCGTCTTTGATTTGAAGGAAGAGGTCAAGCCGCAGGTCTTCACCCTGAGTCCGGTAGGCGAATACAAGCACCGGCTGATCTTCGATCTCTACCCGGTCATGCCGCCGGACCCGATCGCTGCGCTGATCAACAAGGGCGACTGGCTGGCCGAGCAGCGTCCCGGCGGCGCCAATCCATTGGCCGATCCAACACCGCAGCCTGCCCTGCCGCGCGTACCGGGGCAAGCACTGCCACAGCCTCCACCCGGCATGCCGCCCTCGCCCTTGGCCAACGGCAGGGACGTTGCACACGACACGCCGCGCGAGCCTCGGCAGGACACGCCGCGTGACTTTCCGCGTGCCGAACCTGCGCTGCCGTCGCCACAGCTCACGCGCCTGATCACCATCGCCCTGGACCCCGGCCATGGTGGCGAAGATCCGGGTGCGATCGGCCGTGGCGGCAGTCGGGAGAAGGATGTGGTGCTGGCCATCGCCCGCCGTCTGAAGGCGAAGATCGAGGAAATGCCGAACATGCGCGTCATGCTCACGCGTGACGCCGATTATTTCGTGCCCCTGCATGTGCGGGTGCAAAAGGCGCGCAAGGTACAGGCCGATCTGTTCATGTCGATTCATGCCGACGCCTTTGTCGAAGCGACTGCGCGCGGCTCGTCGGTGTTCGTGCTGTCCGAGAAAGGCGCCACCTCGACCGCTGCCCGCTGGCTGGCCAACAAAGAAAACTCGGCCGACCTGATCGGCGGCGTCAACATCAAGACACAGGACAGGCAACTGGCCAGCGTCCTGCTGGACCTGTCGACCACGGCACAGATCAACGACAGCATGAAGCTCGGTCGGGCTGTGTTGGGGGAAATCGGCGGCATCAACAAGCTGCACAAGGGCAGCGTCGAGCAGGCCGGTTTTGCGGTGTTGAAAGCGCCGGATATTCCCAGCATCCTGATCGAGACCGCCTTCATCTCGAACCCCGAGGAAGAAGCGAAACTGACCGACGATGCGTATCAGGACCAGATGGCGGACGCCGTCATGAAGGGCATCCGGAAGTATTTTTCGAAGAATCCGCCACTGGCGAAAAACCGGTTGACCTGACCCAACGCACGCGCGGCGCCATGCGATGAGGCACCGCTGCCGGGCTGACACGCCGCAGCGAGCGATCGGCAGGAATCAGGCCGACTTGCGGAACAGGCGGCGCCCGCCCTTCCACAACGCGCCCAGCAACAGCGGGCCGACCGCCGCGCCGACGCCGATCAGCACGATCGTATTGAGGTGATCACGGATCACCGGAATGTTCCCGAAAAAATATCCTGCCGTGACCAGCCCGCCAACCCACAGCAAGGCACCACCGACGTTATACATCTGAAATTTCGCAAACGGCATTTCGGAGATGCCGGCCACGAAAGGCGCGAACGTGCGCACGATCGGAATGAAGCGCGACAGCACGATGGTCTTGCCGCCATGATGTTCGTAGAAGGCATGGGTGCGGCGCAACGCGTTCTGGTCCAGCCAGCGGTAATTGCGGGTAAAAACCTTCTGGCCGATGAAGCCACCGATCCAGTAATTGACGGTATTGCCGAGGATGGCGGCAGCCACCAGGAGCACCATCAGCATCGGCAACGACATCGCACCCGTCGCACAAAACGCGCCACCGATGAACAGCAACGTGTCGCCAGGCAGAAATGGCAACACCACCAGGCCGGTCTCGCAGAACACGATTGCGAACAGCACGACATAGACCAGCGTGCCGTAATTTTCGATCAACACGCCGAGGGTTTTATCGACATGCAAAATCATGCCGAAGAACTGCATCAGATCCATTGTTTTCCTTGGTTGCGGCGAGATCATACACTACCGATTCTGGACGCGGAGGCGGATCTGGCACCGGTATTTTCGCCGGGTTTTCTTTTGGATTATCAGTGGCGCTCGCAAGATTTCGATCGTCCTGGCAGGTTTTTTTCATGGCGCAATCGCATGCGCTCACCTGCTCTGTTGGCGCACCCGCGGGCGGTATAATCGGTCGATGAATGCTCCCCTGCCAACTGCCCGCCCGATCCAGGCCCTGCCCGACCAGCTGATCTCCCAGATCGCTGCCGGCGAGGTGGTCGA
>JAYTLK010000224.1:0-9767 GCA_043729515.1 Herminiimonas sp. | reverse complement strand
TCGGCATGCGGCCGGTGAAGCTCGGCCAGGTGCAGGGCGAAGACACGGAAATCACCGAAGGGCTGACGGCCGGTGAAGTCGTGGTCACCGATGGCGCCGACAAGCTGCGTGACGGCGGCAAGGTCGAGGTCGCGCAGAAGGACGGCGTGGCAGCTGCCAAGACGGGCTCGCGTGCCGGTGCCGGTGGCAGTGCCAGTGCCGGTGCCGGTGGCAATCGCCGCGATGGCAAGCCACGGCAAGGTCAGCATGAGTGACATGAGCATCTCCCGGCCGTTCATCCTGCGGCCGGTCGCCACCTCGCTGCTGATGCTGGCGATCCTGCTGGTGGGGATTCTGGCCTACCGGCTGCTGCCCTTGTCTGCGCTTCCGGAAGTCGATTATCCGACCATCCAGGTCGTGACCCTCTACCCCGGCGCCAGCCCGGAGGTGATGACCTCGTCGGTGACGGCGCCGCTGGAACGCCAGTTCGGCCAGATGCCGGGCCTGAATCAAATGTCGTCGACCAGTTCCGGCGGCGCCTCGGTCATCACGTTGCAGTTCAGCCTGGCGCTGAGTCTCGACATCGCCGAGCAGGAAGTCCAGGCTGCCATCAACGCCGGCGCCAACCTGCTGCCGGCGGACCTGCCGGCACCGCCGATCTACAGCAAGGTCAACCCGGCCGACACGCCGATCATGACGCTCTCGGTGACGTCGAAGACGATGCTGCTGCCGCGGTTGCAGAGCCTGGCCGACACCCGCATGGCGCAAAAGATTTCACAGGTGCCCGGCATCGGTTTGGTGAGCTTGTCCGGTGGCCAGCGCCCCGCGGTGCGCATCCAGGCCAATCCAACCGCACTGGCCGGGGTTGGACTGAGCATCGAAGATGTGCGCACCGCCATCGGCAATGCCAACGCCAACCAGGCCAAGGGCAGCTTCGACGGCCCGACCCGCGCCTATACCATCGACGCCAACGACCAGTTGCGCTCGGCCGCGGAATACAAGGCAATCATCGTTTCGTACAAGAACGGCGCGCCGGTGCGCCTGATCGATGTGGCCGATGTCATCGACGACACCGAGAACGCCCGCCAGGCAGCCTGGGTCAACGAATCGCCGGCCATCATCATCAACATCCAGCGCCAGCCCGGCGCCAACGTGATCAAGGTGGTCGATCAGATCAAGGCGCTGCTGCCGCAGATCCGCGCCGGTCTGCCGGGTGATGTCGAGGTCGCGATCCTGACCGACCGTACCACCACCATCCGCTCCTCGGTGGCCGACGTCCAGTTCGAGCTGATGCTGTCGGTCGCGCTGGTGGTGCTGGTGATCTTCCTGTTCCTGCGCAATCTGGCTGCCACCGTGATTCCGAGCGTCGCCGTGCCGCTGTCGCTGGTGGGCACCTTCGGGCTGATGTACCTGGCCGGATTCTCGCTCAACAACCTGACTTTGATGGCGCTGACGATCTCGACCGGCTTCGTGGTCGATGATGCCATCGTCATGATCGAAAACATCGCCCGCTACATCGAAAAGGGCGACTCGCCCATGGAAGCCGCGCTGAAGGGCTCGGCGCAGATCGGCTTCACGATTCTCTCGCTGACGATTTCACTCATCGCCGTGCTGATTCCGCTCCTGTTCATGGGCGACGTGGTCGGCCGGCTGTTCCGCGAGTTCGCCATCACATTGGCGGTCACGATCCTGCTCTCGGCCATTGTCTCGCTGACCCTGACGCCGATGATGTGCGCGCGCCTGCTGCATCACGTGCCGGCGGAAAAGCAGAGCCGCTTCTACAAGGTCTCCGGCGCCTGGTTCGACCGCATCATCGCCGGCTACGGCCGCTGGCTGACCTGGGTGCTGGAACGCCAGACCCTGACGCTGATCGTGGCCGTGGTGACCTTCGGCGTGACCGCGCTCTTGTACGTGCTGGTGCCGAAAGGATTCTTTCCACTGCAGGACACCGGCGTCATCCAGGGCATCTCGCAGGCGCCGCAATCGATTTCCTTCGATGCGATGGCGCAGCGCCAGCAGGCACTGGCGCGGGTGATCCTGGAAGATCCGGCGGTCGACAACCTGTCGTCGTTCATCGGTGTCGACGGCAGCAACACCACATTGAATGCCGGGCGGGTCCTGATCAACCTGAAGCCGCATGGCAAGCGTGATGCGGCGCCGCTGGTCATCGCCCGCCTGCAGAACAAGCTGGCACAGGTCGAGGGCATCTCGCTCTACATGCAGGCGGTGCAGGACCTGACGATCGAAACCCGGGTCAGCCGCACCCAATACCAGTTCACGGTGGAAGACGCCGATCCGGCCGTGCTCAGCATCTGGACGCCGAAGCTGGTGGACAAGCTGTCGCAACTGCCGCAACTGCGTGACGTGGCCAGTGACCTGCAGGATGCCGGTCTGCAAGCGGCCTTGACGATCGACCGCGCCACGGCCTCGCGCCTGGGTGTCACGCCGGCCGTGATCGACAGCACGCTCTACAGCGCCTTCGGCCAACGAATCGTCTCGACCATCTTCACGCAGACCAATCAATACCGGGTGATCCTGGAATTGAAGCCGGAGTTCCAGCGCGGACCGGCGGCATTGAACGATCTTCACGTGACCGGGACCGGCGGCACCCAGGTCCCGCTCAGCACCCTCACCACGCTCACCGAACGCACCACGCCGCTGGTGATCGGCCATCTCGGCCAGCTTCCGGCGACCACGGTCTCGTTCAATCTGGCGCCAGGCGTGGCGCTTGGCGATGCGGTCAAGGCGATCGACGCCGCCAAAAAGGAAATTGGCCTCCCAGCCAGCACGCAGACGAATTATCAAGGAGCCGCCCTGGCCTTCCAGGGCTCGCTCACCAACCAGCTGCTGCTGATCCTGGCGGCCATCATCACGGTCTACATCGTGCTGGGGGTGCTGTATGAAAGCTACATCCATCCGATCACGATCCTCTCCACGCTGCCCTCGGCCGGCATGGGCGCGCTGCTGGCGCTGATGGTGTCGGGCAGTGACCTGGGCATCATCTCGATCATCGGCATCATCCTGCTGATCGGCATCGTCAAGAAGAACGCCATCATGATGATCGACTTCGCGCTCGATGCCGAACGCAACGAGGGCATGGCGCCGCGCGAGGCGATCTTCCAGGCCTGCCTGCTGCGCTTCCGGCCGATCCTGATGACGACCATGGCGGCCTTGCTGGGCGCGTTGCCGCTGATGCTGGGTGGCGGCGTCGGTTCCGAACTGCGGCATCCGCTGGGCATCACGATCGTCGGCGGCCTGATCGTCTCGCAGGTGCTGACGCTTTTCACGACACCGGTGATCTATCTGGCATTCGACCGGCTGGCGCAGCGTTTCGCATCGAAAAAATCCGATGCTGGGGTGCCAGATGCGACAGGCGGAGAAAGACGGCATGCGGTGCGCCGCGACGGCGGCCAGGATGACCACCGCGACCGCAACGATCAGCTTGCCCAGCATGACCAGCATGACCAGCACGGCCATGGCAGACACGGTCAGCCAGCGCCGGAGTCGCCATGAACCTGTCGGCGCCGTTCATCAGGCGTTCGGTCGCGACGACCTTGCTGACGGTCGGCGTGATCCTGGCGGGTGTCGTCAGCTTCGGGTTGCTGCCGGTGTCGCCCTTGCCCCAGGTCGATTTCCCGACGATCTCGGTGAGCGCCGGCGTGCCCGGCGCGAGTCCGGAAACGATGGCCTCCACGGTTGCCACGCCGTTGGAGCGCAAGCTCGGCGCGATTGCCGGCGTGACGGAGATCACCTCGTCGAGTTCACTCGGCTCGTCCCGCATCACGTTGCAATTCGATCTCTCGCGCGACATCGACGGCGCCGCGCGCGACGTCCAGGCCGCCATCAATGCGGCGCGGGTCGACCTGCCGACCTCGCTGCGCAGTAATCCGACTTACCGGAAAGTCAATCCGGCAGACGCGCCGATCATCATCCTGGCGCTGACCTCGCCGACCCTGAGCCAGGGCCAGATGTACGACGCCGCCTCCACCGTGCTGATGCAGAAGCTCTCGCAGGTCGAGGGCGTCGGTCAGGTCTCGGTCGGCGGCAGCTCGCTGCCGGCGGTGCGGGTGGAATTGAATCCGAATGCGCTCAACAAATACGGCATCGGCCTGGAAGACGTGCGCACCGCTCTCAACGGCACGAATGCCAACAAGCCCAAGGGTTTCCTGGAAAAAGGCGACCGGCAGTGGCAGATCCATGCCGACGACCAGGCGCAGAAAGCGGCCCAGTACCGCGACCTGATCGTCAGCTACCGCGGCGGCGCGCCGGTGCGCCTGACGGATGTCGGTGAAGTCACCGACTCGGTGGAAGACCTGCGCAATGCCGGCATGGCAAACGGCAAACCTTCCGTTCTGGTGATCCTGAACCGGCAGCCGAATGCCAACATCATCGAAACGGTCGACCGCATCCGCGCCATGATGCCGCAATTGAAAGCGTCGATTCCGGCCGCCATCGACATGGATGTCGTGCTGGACCAGACGACCACGATCCGCGCCTCGCTGGCCGATGTGGAAAAGACCCTGGCGATCTCGGTGGGCCTGGTGATCCTGGTGGTGTTCCTGTTCTTGCGCAACGTGCGCGCCAGCCTGATTCCCAGCGTGGCGGTACCGGTGTCGCTGCTGGGCACCTTCGGCATCATGTACTTGTGCGGCTACAGCCTCGACAATTTTTCGCTGATGGCGCTGACGATTGCCACCGGTTTCGTGGTCGACGACGCCATCGTCGTCCTGGAGAACATCACGCGCCATATGGAAGGTGGCATGAGCGCGACGGAGGCGACCCTGCTGGGTGCGCGCGAGGTCGGTTTCACGGTCCTGTCGATGAGTATTTCGCTGGTCGCCGTGTTCATTCCGATGCTGCTGCTGGGCGGAATCGTCGGGCGCCTGTTCCGCGAGTTCGCCGTCACCTTGTCGGTGGCGGTGATGGTGTCGCTGGTGGTGTCGCTGACCACCACGCCGATGATGTGCGCGCGGCTCCTGAAGCCCGAGACAAAAAATCATGGCCGGCTCTACATGACCACCGAGCGCGGTTTTCAGTGGCTGCATGGCCGTTATGAGGCCGGGCTTGGCTGGGCGCTGAAGCATGCTTTCCTGACCCTGCTGGTGTTGTTCGGTGTCGTCGTCTTGAACGTGTATCTGTACACGGTGATCCCGAAAGGGTTTTTCCCGCAACAGGATACCGGCCGCTTGCAGGGCAACATCCAGGCCGATCAGGCAACCTCGTTCCAGGCGATGCGGCCGAAGCTGGAGGCCTTCATCGACATCGTGCGCAAGGATCCGGCGGTGGCCAGCGTGACCGGTTTTACCGGCGGCAGCCAGCGCAATACCGGCAACATGTTCATTTCCCTGAAGCCGCTCGAGGAGCGTGGCATCAGCGCCGACGGCGTCATCAACCGGCTGCGGCCGAAGCTGGCCGTGGTGCCGGGCGCGACGCTGTTCCTGCAGGCCTCGCAGGACATCCGGGTCGGCGGCAGGCAGGCCAACGCCCAGTATCAGTACACGCTGCAGGGTGACAATCTCGATGAGCTGACGCTCTGGTCGCCACGGGTGCTGGAAGCCCTGAAGAAAGTGCCGCTGCTGACCGACGTGAACACCAGCCAGCAGGACAAGGGCCTGCAGGTGACGTTGACCATCGACCGCGATGCCGCTGCCCGCCTGGGCGTGACGCCAAAACAGATCGACGCCGTGCTGTACGACGCCTTCGGCCAGCGCCAGGCCTCGGTCATTTATGCCCGGCGCAACCAATACCACGTGGTGATGGAAGTCGCGCCCGAATACTGGCAGCGGCCGGAAACCCTGGAGGCGATCCAGGTCCGCACCGCCGCCGGCGTCATGGTGCCGCTGTCTGCCTTCTCGCGCTACGCGCCGACCACCACCACGCTGTCGGTCAATCACCAGGGGCAGTTCCCGGCGATGACGATTTCCTTCAACCTGGCCGAGAATGCGGTGCTCAGCGACGCCACCGCCGCAATCGACCGGGCGATCCTGGGCACCGGGGTGCCGGCCACCGTGCATGGCAGCTTCCAGGGCACGGCCAAGGTGTTTCAGGAGTCGCTGGCCAGCATTCCTTTCCTGATCCTTGCCTCGCTGCTGACGATCTACATCGTGCTTGGCGTGCTGTATGAAAGCTATGTGCATCCGATCACGATCCTGTCGACCCTGCCCTCGGCGGGTGTCGGTGCGATCCTGGCGCTGATGCTGTTCAAGATGGACCTGAACATCATGGCCTTCATCGGCATCATCCTGCTGATCGGCATCGTCAAGAAGAACGCAATCATGATGATCGACTTTGCGCTCGTGGCGCAGCGCGACGAAGGCAAGACACCGATCGAAGCGATCCGGCAGGCCTGCCTGCTGCGCTTCCGGCCGATCCTGATGACGACCATGGCCGCGCTGCTGGGCGCCCTGCCGCTGGCGCTGGGCACCGGCACCGGTTCCGAGCTGCGCCAGCCACTGGGCATCACCATCGTCGGTGGCCTGGCAGTGAGCCAGATGCTGACCCTGTTCACGACGCCGGTCGTCTATCTCTACATGGACCGTTTCGCCGGCTGGAGCCGCCGCCAGTGGAAACACATTCGCGGCGAGCGTGATCTCGCGCGTACGCCGACCGTTCGACCTGAAGGCAGCACATCATGATGCGATTTCCTACCCGGCTGATCCGATTGACGCCAGCGTTGAGCCTGTTGCTGGCCGCTTGTGCCGTGGGCCCGAATTACGTGCGGCCGGATGCGCCGATGTCGACCACCTACAAAGAGCAGGAAGGCTGGAAGCAAGCGCAGCCGCAGGACGCCGCAGTGCGCGGGCCGTGGTGGGAAGCCTACGGCGACATGCTCCTGAACGACCTGATGGCGCAGGTCAGCATCTCGAATCAGAACCTGGCGCAGGCAGAAGCGCGGTATCGCCAGGCGCGGGCACTGATGCAGCAATCGCGAGCGGGGTTTTACCCGACCGTGGGCGCCAATCTGTCGGCCACCCGCTCCAGCGCCGGTGGTCGCAATGGCAGCATCTCCGGCAACGGCGTTGGGGTGCCGGACAATGGCACGAACACGACCACTACCGGCACACCAGGCTCGGTGGTGTCGTCCGGCAGCAGCGGTCCGGTCAACAGCAACTCCCTGAGCCTGGACGCCAACTGGGAAATCGATCTCTGGGGTCGGGTGCAGCGGACGGTGGAAGCCAATCGCGCCAGCGTGCAGGCATCGGCTGGCGACATCGAAGCGACCCGCCTGTCGGCCCAGGCGCAACTGGCGCAGACTTATTTTGCGCTGCGCACGCTTGACAGCCAGCAGGAACTTTTGCAGCGCACTTTAGGCGACTATGCACGCTCGGTGAAGCTGACCCAGAACCAATACGATGCCGGCATCGTCGCCAAGGCCAACCTGATCCTGGCGCAGACCCAGTTGAAATCAACGCAGGCGCAGGCGCTGGACCTGGGCGTGCAGCGGGCCCAGTACGAGCATGCAATCGCACTGCTGGTCGGCCGTGCGCCAGCTGATTTCGCCATCGGCCAGGGCCCGCTGATGGCATCGGTCCCAAGCCTGCCGATGACGTTGCCGTCGGCCTTGCTGGAACGCCGGCCCGATATCGCTGCCGCGGAACGCCGGGTCGCGGCGGCCAATGCCGAGATCGGCGTGGCGACGTCCGCTTACTATCCGCAACTGGCATTGTCGGCCAGCGTCGGCGCTCGCAGCAGCGTGCTAGGTGATCTGCTTTCCCTGCCGAATCGCTTCTGGTCGCTCGGTCCGGCGCTTGCGGCGACCCTCTTTGATGGCGGCGCGCGCCGGGCGCAGGTGGCCCAGGCCACGGCCGCCTACGATGGCACCGTGGCGGTCTACCGGCAGACGGTGCTGACCGGCCTGCAGGAAGTCGAAGACAACCTCGCTGCCCTGCGCATCCTGGAACAGGAAGCCGCGGTCCAGGACGAAGCGCTGCAACTGGCGCGGCGTTCGGTGGCGTTGACGAACAACCAGTATCGCGCCGGCGTGGTGACGTATTTGAACGTGATCCAGGTGCAGACCACGGCACTGGGCATCGAGCGTACCGTGCTCGAGCTGCTGAACCGTCGCCTGGCAGCCAGCGTCCTGCTGATCAAGGCCTTGGGCGGCGGCTGGCGTGCGGCTGACCTGCCGGCCACTGCCAGCCTGAAATAAGATTGTCTTGGTGTAGCGGCTTCGACTGCATCAGGCGCCGGACACACCTGTGGCGGCCGACCGTCAACCAAAATCGTCAAACCATCGGCATCACGATCAACGTGAGTGGTTGAGGCCGCAAGCGCGGATGGTGGATCCGGCCCGATGGTCCATCAGACAATTCCCAGCGACGCCAGGATCGGCAGTCGGTCGGCGATGAATGCCTCGGCGCGACGCGTCGTTTCCATGAGCACCTGTTTCGGGTCGGTGATCGACTCGCCGTTGATCTTCATCGCCCCGCCATTGGCAAGCATCGTTGCAGTGGCGAATCCGGGCCATTGCGCCATCGGCATGCTGCCGCGATGGGCCAGCAGAAACAACTGTTCGATGCGCTTCACGGGGATGCCGGCGCCGGTCACCGGAGAGGCCAGACAACCGATCCGTTTCCGGTAACAGGCCTGGCGCATCAGCGACTCGTTGAGCGCGGTGCAGCGGTCGCGCACGCGATCGATCACCGCCTCGGATTGGGCGGGAAGGACATGCCCTTCGCCGTTGAGCACCGCGATCGCCTGGATCAAGCTTTCCAGCGGCTTGTCTTGCAGCCCTGGCCACGCACGCAGTGTCGCCAGCGATTTGACGGCATGGTTGTTGTCGGCCAGCGCAGCGAGCAACGGCTGATGAATCGCTTGCTCGAACACCAGCTCGCCAGCAATCGTCTTGAGCGTGGCCGGTACCAGCGCCGGCGGCGTGACCAGGATGAAGCGGGTGGCGAGATACGCTGCGTGGCGCTGCAGGATGCTCATTGCACGCGGTCCGCGCACGAACACGTCAATGCGGAATTGTCGGTTGATCAGCATGTCGCGTACGGTTTCCCGCAATACCGGACTGTCGATGTCCGCCAGCAGCGCCAGACCTTCCGGATGGAGGTGCAGGGAGTCCAGGTGATCGCTCAGGTCGGCACTGCCGGCGAAACCGAGCTTTGCCGCCTCGAGCATCGTCTGGACGTCGGCAAACGCCATCGGCTGCCAGTGCTCGCCCAGAAATTCATGTGCGAGGTAAGTGCGGTTGCGGGTGGCCAGCTTTTCGAAGCGCGCGGCCACGATCGGATTGAACTGGAAGTAATGTGCGCCAGCGTCGATGACCGCGCGCACCAATCCGACGGCATCGTCAATTTTTTTCGGTATGCCGACGCCGGCCGCGCTGGCCAGTCGGTTGTGCAGCGTCATCAGATGTTGCATCGGTTGCATCGGCGCGCAACCGGGCATGGCGTTGTAGCTGACGTAAAAGATGCCGCCCGGCGCCAGTCGGCGCCTGGCCAGGTCGACGATGCTGGCACGCTGCTCCGGCGAAATCCAGGACCAGACGCCATGCAGGGCGATGACATCGAACTCCGGCAGATCGCCGCGGGCTGCAAAGGTGTCGAAGGATTCATCGAAGATGCGGGCATGGCCGCCGGCAGCGGCTACCAGCGCGCGCGCATTGGCTGCATGTCCCGCATGAAAATCCGTGCCCCAGAACTCCCCCTTGCAGGCGGCTGCATGAATGGCCAGCGACACGCCCTGGCCGAAACCCAGTTCCAGATAGCGCGGCGTGGCAGCGCCATTGCCTTCGATGGCGCGGTTCAACAGGACCAGTGACAGCTGCGCCGGCGCCAGCTCCC
>JAYTLK010000223.1:0-17574 GCA_043729515.1 Herminiimonas sp. | reverse complement strand
TCTTGCGCCGCGATAACGGATGCCCGGGCGCGCTGACGACTGCCAGCGGATTGGTGGCAAAGGCGGTCGAGGAGCAGTCAATGCCGTCGGGTGTGCGGCCCATGATGATCAGATCGAGTTCGTTGCGCTGCAGCAGATGCATCATGTTTTCACGATTATGGATCTGCAGGGCGATCTCGATGCCGGGGAAGCGTTTGCGGAACTGTACCAGCAGCATCGGCATGAAATATTTTGCCGTACTGACGATGCCGAGATCGATCTTGCCGTTTCGCATGCCGCGCAGGTCTGCCACCGTATCGTCGAGCTGGCGAAGCTGTGACAGCGCCGCCATGGCAAAGGTCTGTACCTCGCGTCCGACTGCGGTCAGCCGGATGTTGCGCCCCACCGGTTCCACCAACGGCACGCCCAAGGCATCTTCGAGCTGACGCAATTGCATCGAGATCGCCGGTTGCGTCACATGCAGGGATTCGGCGGCTTTCGAGACCGATTCCGCACGGGCAATTTCCAGAAAGGTATCGAGTTGTCGAAGCGTGTAGCGGCGCATGGCGGGACTCGTCGATAAAAAACTGCGTGATCGATCAGGAAAAAAATCGACGACACTGATCAGGAAAAAATGATGAGAATCGTTGGATTGCTGATTAGACCTTATCGATGTCGGTTTGTATAGTTTGTTCAACCCGGTGCATGCAAGACGCCGGGACGACGCGACGCAGGAAATGCCTTTGCCGACGGCCGAACATGTCGACATGCCAGCGCCGGCCGAACCGAACGACCGAACGACACGACAACCACCAGGAGACACGTCATGAGCGACACCGATCCAGTCCAGCAGATCACCGACCAGAAGAAACGCTACTCGGCCGGCGTGCTGAAATATGCGCAGATGGGTTACTGGGCCGGCGATTACGTGCCGAAGGAAACCGATATCCTGGCGCTGTTTCGCATCACGCCGCAGGACGGTGTCGATCCGATCGAAGCTGCCGCTGCAGTGGCCGGGGAATCCTCGACCGCTACCTGGACGGTGGTATGGACCGACCGCCTGACCGCCTCCGACATGTATCGCGCCAAAGCCTATCGGGTCGATCCGGTGCCGAACAATCCCGGCCAGTATTTCTGCTACATCGCCTATGACATCTCGCTGTTCGAAGAAGGCTCGATCACGAACGTCGCCGCTTCGGTCATCGGCAACGTCTTCAGTTTCAAGCCATTGAAGGCAGCGCGCCTGGAAGACATGAAATTTCCGGTGGCGTATGTCAAGACCTTCCAGGGCCCGCCGACCGGCATCATCGTCGAGCGTGAACGCCTCGACAAGTTCGGCCGGCCGTTGCTGGGTGCGACCACCAAGCCGAAGCTGGGATTATCAGGGCGAAACTACGGCCGGGTGGTGTACGAGGGCCTGAAGGGCGGCCTGGATTTCATGAAGGACGACGAAAACATCAACTCACAGCCCTTCATGCATTGGCGTGACCGCTTCCTGTTCGTCATGGACGCCGTCAACAAGGCCTCGGCCGCCACCGGCGAAGTCAAGGGCAGCTATCTCAACATAACGGCCGGCAACATGGAAGAGATGTACCGCCGCGCCGAATTTGCGCGGGACCTCGGTTCCGTCATCGTCATGATCGACCTGGTGGTGGGCTACACGGCGATTCAATCGATGGCGACCTGGTGCCGGGCCAACGACATGATTCTTCATCTGCACCGCGCCGGCCACGGCACCTATACCCGCCAGAAAAACCATGGCGTGTCGTTCCGGGTGATCGCGAAATGGATGCGCCTGACCGGAGTCGACCATATCCACGCCGGCACCGCAGTCGGCAAGCTTGAAGGCGATCCGATGACGGTCCAGGGTTACTACAACGTCTGCCGCGATTCACAGACCAAGGTCGACCTGCAGCGCGGTATCTACTTCGACCAGGACTGGGGCGCGCTGCGCAAGGTGATGCCGGTGGCCTCGGGCGGCATCCATGCCGGCCAGATGCATCAGCTGATCCATCTCTTTGGCGATGACGTCGTGCTGCAGTTCGGTGGCGGCACCATCGGCCATCCGCAGGGAATCCAGGCTGGCGCCACTGCCAACCGGGTAGCGTTGGAAGCGATGGTCCTGGCGCGCAATGAGGGCAAGGACCTGATCAACGAAGGACTGCAGGTTTTGCGCGACGCTGCCAAGTGGTGCAGCCCGCTGCAGGCCGCACTCGACACCTGGGGCGACATCAGCTTCAACTACGAGTCGACCGATACCTCCGACTACGCGCCGACGCCGTCCGTTTCCTGACGCCAGGGCCAGATCCGGACCCGGACCCAGGATCGACAACGAGCCATCAGACTGCCGGCGCCGACCAGCGCCGCAACCACCCCTTTGCCCTACAGGAGCCATCATGCGCGTAACTCAAGGTACGTTTTCCTATCTGCCGGATCTGACCAATGCCCAGATCACGGCGCAGCTGCAGTATTGCCTCGACCACGGTTGGGCCATCAGCATCGAGACCACCGACGATCCGCACCCCCGGAACACGTATTGGGAAATGTTCGGCATGCCGATGTTCGACATTCATGACGCCGCCGGCGTGATGATGGAAATCGAAAGTGCCCGCAAGACCTTCCCCGATCACTACATCCGCGTCATGGCGTTCGATTCGACCCATACCGTCGAATCGGTGGTGATTTCATTCATGGTCAATCGGCCGAAGGATGAGCCGGGCTTCCGCTTGGTGCGCCAGGAAATCAATGGTCGCCAGATGCGTTACAGCACCGAAAGTTACGCGGTGAATCGTTCGCCAGAGGGCAGCCGGTACTAGAAACCGTCGTCACCCGATGCCGGCAGCAGGTCAATCCGTTCAGGAGCAGTTCATGGCAGACACTTCACCCGGCGAACATCTGGATTCCGCTCTTTCGGCGCCAACCAGCTCGGCGGGCGGCAATCCAGTGGCTGCCGCCATGGCTGACTCCGGCATCGCCGATCTCCTGGCGCAACTGGACCGTGAACTGATCGGCCTGGCGCCAGTCAAGTCGCGCATCCGCGATGTCGCCGCGCTGCTGCTGGTCGACAAGCTGCGCGCAGCACGCGGTCTGCATACCGGCACGCCCAGCCTGCACATGAGCTTCACAGGCAATCCCGGTACCGGCAAGACAACGGTCGCCATGCGCATGGCGGAGATTTTGCACCGCCTGGGCTATCTGCGCCGTGGCCATCTGGTGGCCGTCACCCGTGACGACCTGGTCGGTCAGTACATCGGCCACACCGCACCGAAAACCAAGGAAGTGCTGAAGAAGGCCATGGGCGGCGTTCTCTTCATCGACGAAGCCTATTACCTGTACCGCCCGGAAAACGAACGTGACTACGGCCAGGAAGCAATCGAGATCCTGCTGCAGGTGATGGAAAACAACCGCGACGACCTGGTCGTGATCTTCGCCGGCTACAAGGATCGGATGGATCATTTTTTCAGTTCCAATCCGGGCATGAATTCCCGCGTGGCGCATCACATCGATTTCCCGGATTACCAGGCCGACGAATTGCAGCAGATCGCGCAACTCATGCTGGGGTCGATGCAATATCGCTTCGACGAACGTGCGCGCGACGTCTTCGGCGACTATCTCAGCCGCCGCATGGCCATGCCGTATTTCGCGAATGCCCGCAGCGTGCGCAATGCACTCGACCGTGCCCGGTTGCGGCATGCCTCACGCCTGCTCGGCGCCACCGGACAGATCGACGACAACGCATTGATGACGATTCTGGCCGAGGATCTGCTGGCCAGTCGGATCTTCACCGACACGAACAGTGACGTCCCTGCGACGCCCGCTGCCCCCTAGCCCACGTCGTGCCCACCTGGACCTGCTCATCATGCTAAAAGCACTCATCTTCGATGTCGATGGCACCCTGGCCGACACCGAGACCGCGCATCGCGAGGCTTTCAACGCAGCCTTTCGCGCCAATGGCCTGACTTGGGAGTGGGACGAGACCTTGTACACCCGCCTGTTGATGATCGCCGGTGGCAAGGAACGCATCGCGCATTACTGGCAGCAGGTCGATCCGGTGCGTGCGGGCGAAAGCCGTTCTGCCGCCACCATCGACCGTATTCACGCCCTCAAGACGCAGGAGTACGAGAAGCGTGTCTCCGGCGGACAGCTGGCACTGCGCCCTGGCATGGAACGCCTGATCCGGGAAGCGCATGCAAGCGGGATGCCGATGGCAATCGCCACCACGACCACGCCGGCCAATGTCGACGCGCTGCTGTTGACGCCGCTTGGCGCCGACTGGCGCAACTATTTTGCGGTCGTGTGCGACGCCAGCACGCCGGGTCGCAAGAAACCGGCGCCGGATGTCTATCTCGCCGCACTCGCCGCCCTGCGCCTGCCGGGGGCCGAGTGCCTGGCCTTCGAGGATTCCGAAAATGGCCTGCGGGCTGCAACCGCCGCGGGGATTCCGACCCTGATCACGCCGACCGCTTACACGGCCCTGCATGATTTCGATGGCGCGCTGGTGGTAGTGCCCCATCTGGGCGACCCGGACATGCCGATGGCCCAGCGTCTGGCAGGCACCGACCAGCGCTGGGTCGATCTGGCGGCCCTGCGCCGTTGGCATGAAGGGATGTTGTTCGAAGCAAGCTGAGCTGTAGCGCAGAAGCACATGCGACCTCGGATCGATGTCGCGCAATGGTCGGTCAATCGAATGAAGGCGGCAGAAGAAACTGCATCAACAGGATAGCCAGGCGTCAGACCTGCCAGCCTGCTTAAAAATTTGGAGACAATGATGAATTCTGAAATGCGCATGACGCTGACGCAATTCCTGATCGAGGAACGGCGGCGCTATCCCACCGCCGGCGGCGACTTCAACAGCCTGCTCCTGAATGTCGCGCTGGTCTGCAAGCGCATCGCCAGAAAGGTCGCCGCGGGCGAACTCGGTGGCGCCACAGGCAGCGCTGCCAATGTCAACGTGCAGGGAGAAGACCAGAAGAAGCTGGATGTGATCAGCAACGATCTGTTCATCGAAGGCAATCACTGGGGCGGTTACCTGGCCGGGATGGCCTCCGAGGAGATGGAGGAGCCGTACCAGATTCCGGACCTGTATCCACGCGGGCGGTATCTGCTGGTATTCGATCCGCTGGACGGCTCCTCGAACATCGATGTCAATGTGTCGGTGGGCAGCATCTTCTCGGTGCTGCGCGCGCCGGCGGTCGACCGACCGGTGACGAAAGAAGATTTCCTGCAGGCGGGCGTGGAGCAGGTTGCCGGTGGTTATGCGATCTACGGACCGACCACCATGCTGATGCTCACCGTCGGCAATGGCGTGCATGGTTTCACGCTATGCCCACAGGTCGGCGAATTCATGCTGACCCATTCGAACCTGCGCATTCCCGCCGACACGCAGGAGTTTGCCATCAATGCTTCCAACAGCCGTTTCTGGGAAGCGCCGGTGACACGCTATGTGAACGAATGCATGGCGGGCAAGACCGGGCCGCGCGGCAAGGATTTCAACATGCGCTGGATCGCGTCGATGGTGGCCGAAGCACACCGTATCCTCATGCGCGGCGGTGTCTTCATGTATCCGCGCGATACCAAGGATCCGAGCAAGGCCGGGCGCCTGCGCCTGCTCTATGAAGCCAATCCGGTGGGGTTTCTGATCGAGCAGGCGGGAGGGCGCGCCAGCACGGGTCGCCAGCCGGTCATGAACGTCAAGCCGTCCAGCCTGCATCAACGCATCGGCCTCATCTTCGGCTCGAAGAACGAAGTCGAACGCATCGAGCGCTATCACAACGATCCGCAACAGGAGGATGTGCCGAATCCGTTGTTCCACGAGCGCAGCCTGTTTCGGGAATCGGTCTAGGCCGTGTACGACAGGCTGCTGCAGATTTCGGTGTCATGCCGGTCAGGCATGGTCGCACTCCGTCTGTCAGGCACCGGCCTGCTGCGCTTTTTTCACGACTCGCCGAGTCCTCTGTGCCGCATTGATTCTTTCATTTGAGGCGACACCATGTCCGAACGCTATCCCATCATCGCAATCACCGGCTCCTCGGGCGCCGGCACGTCGTCGGTCACGCACACCTTCGAAAACATTTTCAGGCGCGAGAACGTGCATGCGGCGATCATCGAAGGCGACAGCTTCCATCGTTACGATCGTCAGGAAATGAAGCTCAAGCTGGCCGCCGCCGAAAAAGAAGGCAACATGAACTTCAGCCACTTCGGGCCGGCCAACAACCTGTTCGAGGAGCTCGAGTCGCTGTTTCGGAGTTACGCCAAGACCGGCAACGGCATGCGTCGCAAGTATCTGCATGATCATGACGAGGCCGCTCCCTACAAGCAGGACCCGGGTACCTTCACGCCCTGGGAGCAGCTGCCGCAGGAAACGGATCTGCTGTTCTATGAAGGGCTGCACGGCGCCGTGGTGCATGAGGGCGTCGACATCGCGCAACATCCGGATCTGCTGATCGGCGTGGTACCGGTGATTAACCTGGAATGGATCCAGAAGCTCTGGCGCGACAAGGCCAAGCGCGGCTATTCGACCGAGGCCGTGACCGATACCATCTTGCGCCGCATGCCGGATTACGTAAACTACATCTGCCCGCAGTTTGCGCATACCCATGTGAATTTCCAGCGCGTGCCCTGCGTCGATACGTCGAACCCCTTCATCGCGCGCGACATACCGGCGCCCGACGAGAGTTTCGTGGTGATTCGCTTCGCCAATCCCAAGGGCATCGATTTCCAGTACCTGCTCAACATGATCAACGACTCATTCATGTCGCGGGCGAACACGATCGTGGTCCCGGGTGGGAAAATGGAACTGGCGATGCAACTGATTTTCACACCCTTCATCTGGCGCATGATGGAACGAAAAAAACGCGCGGTGAATGCCGCACAGAGGGATGATTGATGAACGCACCTGACACACTCGACGCCTCCCGGGCGCGGCCCCACACCGGCAAGGATGGCGCAACGGGCGCCGCTCCGATGATGCCGTCCGCGACTGCGCATGCGGACGCAATCCGCTTCCTCGCCGCCGACGCCGTCGAAAAAGCCCAGTCCGGCCATCCGGGCGCGCCGATGGGCATGGCCGACATCGCAGAGGTACTCTGGCGGCGCCACCTGCGCCACAATCCGGCCGATCCGCACTGGCTCAACCGCGACCGCTTCATCCTCTCCAATGGTCATGGCTCGATGCTGCTCTATGCGCTCTTGCACTTGTCCGGCTACGACCTGCCGATGACGCAGCTGCAGCAATTTCGCCAACTGCATTCCAAGACGCCCGGACATCCGGAAGTCGATGTCACGCCAGGAGTGGAAACCACCACCGGGCCGCTCGGCCAGGGCCTGGCGAATGCCGTCGGCATGGCGCTCGCGGAAAAAATGCTCGGCGCCCGGTTCAACCGGCCGTCGCACCAGATCATCGACCATCACACCTACGTCTTTCTGGGAGACGGTTGCCTGATGGAGGGCATCAGCCATGAAGCCTGTTCCCTCGCCGGCACTCTCGGTCTGGGCAAACTGGTCTGCTTCTACGACGACAATCGCATCTCGATCGATGGCGATGTCGCCGGCTGGTTCACGGACGATACGCCGCAGCGTTTCGAGGCGTACCGCTGGAACGTAATCCGCCATGTCGATGGCCATGACGCATCCGCCATCGATGCAGCGATCCGGATCGCCAGGGCGCAGGATCCACAACATGCGCGGCCGACCCTGATCTGCTGCAAGACCAACATCGGCCATGGCGCGCCGACCAAGGCCGGCGGCCACGATGTCCACGGCGCTCCGCTGGGTGCGACCGAGATCGCCGCCATGCGCCAGGCCCGCGGCTGGACCTCCGGCGCCTTCGAATTGCCGGCCTCGATTGCCGCCGACTGGGATGCCCGGCCAGCCGGCGCCCGCGCCCAACAACAGTGGCAAACAGGCTTCGATGCCTACCAGGCTGACCATCCGGGCGATGCAGAGGAGTTGTTGCGCCGGATTACCGGCACGCTTCCGGCGCAGCTCGACACCGTATTCCGGCAGCTTCTGGAAGGCGACGGCGAGCTCCAGAAAAAAGTCGCCACCCGCAAGGCGTCGCAGATCGTGCTTGAAGCGATCAGCGCAACACTGCCGGAGTTCTTCGGTGGCTCGGCCGACCTGACCGGCTCCAACCTGACCAACGTGAAAGCCTCGGTCTGGGTCAATCATCATGGCAGCGGCAATTATTTGAGTTATGGCGTGCGCGAATTCGGCATGGCCGCGATGATGAATGGCATGGCGTTGTACGGCGGCTTCATTCCGTATGGCGGCACCTTCATGACCTTCTCGGATTATTCACGCAATGCGATTCGGATGGCGGCGTTGATGAAGCAGCGCGTGATCCATGTGCTGACCCATGATTCGATCGGTCTGGGCGAAGACGGGCCGACCCATCAGCCGATCGAGCACGCCGCGTCCCTGCGCCTGATTCCGAACAACCGGTTATGGCGGCCCTGCGATGGCGCCGAGACGGCAGTGGCGTGGCAGGCGGCACTTCACCGGGCCGACGGCCCGACCTGTCTGATCCTGTCGCGCCAGGCATTGAAACCCTTTGTTCGCAATGCGGCGCAAAAAGCCGACATGGCGCGCGGCGGCTACGTGCTGGAGGAACCGGCGGGCGGCGGCATGTTGCAGGCAGTGCTGATTGCCACCGGCTCCGAAGTCGGCATCGCTTCGGCGGCAGCGGCATTGCTTGCTGCCCGCGGCATCGGAGCGCGCGTCGTCTCGATGCCTTGCGTGGAACTCTTTCACGCTCAGGATCAAGCGTATCGCGATGGCGTTCTCCCGCCTGGTGTGCCGCGCATCAGCATGGAGGCCGGCGTGACCTGGTTCTGGCGCGGTGTCGTCGGCGATGGCGGCGTCGCGCTCGGCATCGACAGCTTCGGCGAATCGGCGCCGGCCGATCAGCTCTATGCGCACTTCGGCCTGACCGCGCAGGCCATGGCCGACGCTGCAACGGCGCGGGTGAACCGGTGAGGCGCACTCGCGCCGGAGGGCTTGCCGGATGAATGGGCCCATTGCAAGATCATCCGACCTCATCAAGGCGGTGCTGATCGACCTCGACGGCACGTTGGTCGACAGCGCACCCGACATCGTCGAGGCGTCGAACCGGATGCTGGTCGAACTCGGTGCGCCGACGCTGTCATCGACGGTCGTCGCCAGTTTCATCGGCAACGGCGTGCCGACACTGGTGCAGCGGTTGCTGCATGCGTCACCAGACATGCCGCGCATTGATGAAGCCGCCGCGCGCGCCATGTTTTTTCGTCATTACCACGAGACCAACGGCCGCTTCAGCCGCCTGTTCCCGGGCGTGCAGTCCGGGCTGGTCTCCCTGCAGCAGGCCGGGTATCGGCTCGCCTGCGTGACCAACAAGCCGATGGCCTATACCGAGCCGCTGTTGCGGGCGTTCGGTCTCGACCGGTTTCTGCAGGCGGTGGTCGGTGGTGATTCGCTTGCACGGATGAAGCCCGACCCGGCGCCGTTGATCCATGCCTGCGGTTTGCTGGGTGTGGCATCGGGTCAGACGGTCATGGTCGGCGATTCGCATGTCGACGTGGCGGCCGCGCGGGCGGCAGGCATGCGCTCGTTCATCCTGCGCTACGGGTATCCGGGACCAGGCGGCGTGGCGAGCCTCGAAGCCGATGTCTTCATCGATTCTTTGACCGAATTGCCGGCGTTGCTGCATGCGGACGCATCGGTGACCGATGCCCGGCGCGCAGGGTAGGAGGCCAGCCGACCTGTTTCACGCAGTGCATTCATTTCATTCGATGCATTCATTTCATTCATCTCATTCATCTCACGCTCCGGGAGAAACCCATGGCACTCGTCTCATTGCGGCAGTTGCTCGACCATGCAGCGGAATTCCACTACGGCGTTCCGGCGTTCAACGTCAACAATCTCGAGCAGATCCAGGCCATCATGCAGGCCGCCGATGCCACCGATAGCCCGGTGATCCTGCAGGCTTCGGCGGGCGCGCGCAAATATGCCGGTGAAGCCTTCCTGCGCAAGCTGGTCGAGGCAGCGATCGAAAGCTATCCGCATATCCCGGTCTGCATGCATCAGGACCATGGCGGCAGTCCGGCTGTTTGCCAGGCGTCGATCCGCTCCGGCTTTTCCAGCGTCATGATGGACGGCTCGCTGATGGAAGACATGAAGACGCCGTCGAGCTACGACTACAACGTGGCGGTCACGCGGAAAGTCGTGGAGATGGCGCACTGCGTGGGCGTGTCGGTCGAAGGCGAACTCGGCTGCCTGGGCTCGCTCGAATCGGGCGAGGCGGGGGAGGAAGACGGCTCGGGGGCAGCCGGCAAGCTCACGCACGACCAACTCCTGACCGATCCCGATCAAGCAGCGGATTTTGTTGCCCGTACCGGCGTCGATGCGCTGGCGATCGCCATCGGCACCAGTCACGGCGCCTACAAGTTCAGCCGCAAGCCGACCGGCGACATCCTGGCCATCGATCGCATTCGCGCCATTCATCAGCGCATTCCGAACACCCACCTGGTGATGCACGGCTCCTCTTCCGTGCCGCAAGAGTGGCTCGACGTGATTCGCGCCCATGGCGGCGAGATCCGCGAGACCTATGGCGTGCCGGTCGAGGAAATCATCGAAGGCATCAAGAACGGCGTGCGCAAGGTGAACATCGATACCGACATCCGGCTGGCCATGACCGGCGCCATGCGCCGCACGATGGCGCAGCATCCGTCCGAATTCGATCCGCGCCGCTTCTTCAAGGATGCGACTGCGGCCGCGCGCGAGGTGGTGACCTTGCGCTGCGATGCATTCGGTTGCAGCGGCCAGGCTGCAAGAATCAAGGTGCTGCCATTGGAGCAAATGGTCAAGCGTTACACCGCCTGATCGACCGTAGGCCGGCCGCTCAGCGTGAATTCGCGGGCTGGCTGGCATCGATCCAGCGAAAGCCATTTCGATTCGGCATCTTGACTGCCGCGAGCGTGCGGGCATCCATGCGGGCGGTCTCGCCGATGATGCCATCGGCAAACAGCAGATACGCCGTCACCGCGTAGGCCTCATCGGCGCTGAGCGAGCCAGGCTTGTCCATCGGCATGGCGCGCCAGTTGAAGTCGAACAAAGTTGCCGCCGATGGCCAATACAGGCCGATGGTCTTGTCTGGCCGCTTGGCCGTCAGCGGTGCCGCGCCGCCGACCAGTTCCGGCGCACTGCCGCCGCGCCCGCCGTCCCCATGACAGCGGGCGCATTGCTGCGCGAAGACCGTCTTGCCGATGGCAGCCGTGCCGCCTCCGGCGGGCAGGCCGCGGCCGTCGGCATGGATGGTCATGCCGGCAGCCGCGGCGTCGACATTGCTGATCGGGCGGCCAAGATGCGGCACGGTGTCTGCCGTCAGATAAGAAAGCGGCATGACAGGCATTGCCGGCAAAGTCGGCGATGAAGCCGAGGCCGGTAATGGCAAGGTCGGTGCAGGCGGCGCGGCCCCGACTGATCCGCTGGCAAGCATCGTTGCGCCGGCCAGCTGCAGCAGCACCGTTCCGACGCCGGAGACCGACCACTGCAGCCACCCGATGTAGCTCTTTCCAGCGCGCCTACGCATAGACATGCGACACGCTCCCGTCATCATCGATTTCCCATGAGACGATGCCATTGAAGTGATAGAAATTATTCTGGCCACGTTCTGCCAGCAGCGCCGCACGCGCCGGCTGCACGCGCCCGTTGTCGTCGGTTGCGCGGCTCTGCAGGATCGCCGGTTTGCCGTCCCACTTCCAGCCAAAGCGAAATCGCGTCAGCGCCATCGGCAGCACCGGTTGCTGCAGCCGGGCTTCCTGCCAGGACTTGCCGCCATCGGTGGAGACTTCCACCCGGCGAATTGCACCGCGGCCGGTCCAGGCCAGGCCGGAGATCTGCAGCGGCCCCGGGCCGGGCAGGGTTTGCCCGTGCGTCGGCGAGGTAATGACCGACTTCACGTTCAATGGAAAATCGAAGATGCGCGCCTGGCCATCCGGCATCAGCGCGCTGTAGGCAGCGGTTTCATTACGCGACAAGCGCGGCGCACGGGCCAGTTCGAGGCGATGCACCCACTTCACCTGCAGATGCCCGCGCCAGCCGGGCACGATCAGGCGCACCGGATAACCATTTTCTGCGCGCAGCCGTTCGCCATTCTGATACAACGCCAGAAAACAGTCCTCGCGGATTTTTGCCAGCGGCAGGCTGATGCTGAAGTTGAAGCCATCTGCGCCATCGACAATGACCCAGGACGCCTTCGGATCGGCGCCGGCCTCGTCGATCAGCAGCGACAGCGGCACGCCGGTCCATTCGCTGCAAGACACCAGCCCATGCATGGAGCCCACGGGCCGCTGCATCGGTTCGGTATTCCAGGCAACGTTGCTGTTGCCGCTGCATTCGATCACCAGCGTCTGCGAGTGCATCGGATAACGCAGCAGTTGGGCGATGCCAAAACTCAGCGGCTGTCTGACCAGGCCGTGTAGCACGACCTGATGCGTGGCCGGGTCGATTGCCGGCACACCGTTGTGATGCCGTTCGAAGTGCAGGCCGTTCGGCGTGATCGCGCCGTCCAGATCTTCGAGCGGGGTCAGGCCAACGCCGTTGCCCGGCGCATCCTTGTTGGCGGCGATCCGGCGCGCCGTGAAACGTTCGTGGCGCACCGGCGTGCCGTAGGGCGTGAAGCCGCCACCGGCTGCGCGCCGGGTCGGCGCATCCAGGCTCGGCAGCGCAGCCTGTGCAGCAGGCTTGGTTGGCACCGGCGCCGCAGTGTCGGCCGCCGGCCTGGCGCGCACGGCTGTCGGCGCCAGCAGTACCGAACCAGCAGCCAGGCCGCTGCAAAGAAATCGTCGACGCGCCAGCACGCCGGTCGCAACCGCAACCGCCGCCGCAGGCGCGCGGTCAACGGTTTCGGCATCCGGTGGCAGGTGGTGCGCCATTGGAAAACGGTTGCGCGAATTACTTCGCTTCTGCCACTTTCTTCAGCTTCTCCAAGCTGGCCTTGTATAGCCCGGTGACGGCATTGACAGCAGCATCGTCATTGAGCTCGGCCGGTGGATTGTTGTTCATGAAGCCGCGATAGAACGCGCCGCGCCAGGTCACCTTGCTGTTGGCGCCTTCGGGCGTGACCATGATCGTCGAGCTGTAGTTATTCACCGGCAGCACCTTGACGTTCGCCTCACGCAGCTTGTAGCTCAGCTTCATGCCGGCCGCGTCGTAGCTCTCCAGCACTTCATGAAGCTTCTCGCCGCCCGTGATCGAGAGCGTGCGTACCGAGCCGACCTTGTTGCCATCGGTGGCGGTGCTGGCTTCGACCGGCGGCACCCACTTGTTCAAGCCGTTGAAGTCACCCACCAGCGCCCAGACCTTGGCCGGCGGTGCATTGACGACGACGCTTTCCTCGACCTTCTGGCGAGTCGGGCCGTGGGCGTCGGCCGAGTGGGAGATGGTGGCTACCATGGCCAGTGCGACTGCGGTTGCGAATGCTTTCATGAACGTCTCCTTCGTTTGGTTTTTTGATTGAAAATCACTTGTGTCGAACTGCTGCATTGCCTGTGCTGCGATGAACACATCGTTCACCATGAAAATCGTGTGCTTGTTCCATGCCAACGTCATTCATCTGTTGCACGTTTTGCATGGAGCATTTCAAGCGGCTCAACGAGAGGCTGCCGCCGCATTTCGTTCCGCCACCTGCTTCAGGTTTGCCAGGCCGGCCGTGTACAGATCCGTCACGGCAGCAGTGGCTGCATCGTCGCCATATTTTGCCGGTGGATCGAAATTCTGGTCGGCCCGGAAATAAGCGCCACGCCATTCGACGATGGCGTCGCCGGCGCCCACTGCCTTGACGCTGATGGTCGAGCTGTAGGTATTGACCGGGAATGCGTCGACGTCGACCTTGCGGATGCGGTACTTGAGCGTCATGTTCGTCGGATCGATGGCATCGAGCGATTCGACGATCTCGGTGCCGCCCGGTGCCAGCACCAAAGTGCGTCCGGCCTCCGTAGAGACACCGTCACCGGCGTTGCGCGTGGCCGAAACCATCGGCAACCAGCGCTCCCAATGATTGAAGTCGCCCACCAGTGCCCAGACCTGGGCGGCAGACGCATGTACCGGCGTCGACAGCACCACTTTCTGACGTGAAGCGCTGTGGGCTGCCGCGTCGATGGCGACCGTCGCAGCCAGACAGCCTGCGATCCAGAGGCGCATGCCGGCCAGGGAGTTTTTGTGCAAACGCATCGTGCTGCATTCCTCGTCATCGCGCCAGAACCACGGCGCTCGATTCATTTTCCCGGTGTCGCCCATTTTTGCAATGCTACTTGCCGATGAACTGGCCAACCGCGCGGTTGTTGCGTCCGCCATCGAAATAGCCGACCACCAGGTCGGTGCCGGTATCGATCACGGCGACGTTGTCGTCCATCCAGTTCACTGCGTAGGCCGAGCGGCCGTCGGGTGCGAAGGCAATGCCTTCCGGATAACCACCAACCGAAATCTTGCCGGTCACTTTCAAGTTGATCAGGTCCAGAACCGACACCGAGTCACCATGCTGGTTCGTGACATACGCCTTGCTGCCATCCGGCGAGACAGCGATGCAGTAGGGCGTGTCTCCCACCGGCAGACGCGTCAATTCCTTCGGCCGCGCCGGGTCGGCCACATCCAGCACCGACACATCGTTGCTCTCGACATTGACCGCATACAGCCGGTGGCCGTCTGGCGCTAGCGCCAGGCCGAACGGATGACGGCCGGCGGGCAGCACTGCCAACGTCTTCAAGCTGCGGCTGTCGATCATCTGGATGGTGTTGTCGTCGCGATTGGCGACATACAAGCGGTGCGCCGCGTTGTCGAGCACGATTCCGGACGGCACACGACCGACCGCGATGCGGCTGACTTCCTTCGACGTCGCGCCGTCGAATACCAATACCGTATTCTTGTACCAGTCGTTGACGAAGACCCGCGTGCCATCGGCGCTGGCAGCGATGCCGACCGCGCCGCCGTCCACATGCAGCGTGCCGATCACGCGCCGCGCGGCGGTGTCGATGACCGATACCGAACCGTCGTCGGCATTGGTCACGTAGGCACGGGACGTGGCGTCGACCACCGCGATGCCGACCGGTGACTTGCCCACCGGGATGGTGGCAACCCGCGCGCGGTCGGCAAGGTCGATTACCACCACGGCATTGTCCTTCTGCGCGGTCAGATAGGCAAACGGCGCGGCATCGGCCTGCAGCGTGGCACAAAAGGCCAGCGTCGCAATCAGCAGATGTAGCAGTGGGTAGTGCAGGAAGCGCGGCGATTGCGCCATCAGCGCAGGTCGCCTGTACCGGGTGAAATGTCTCATGTTCCTTTGAGGGCTTGATTGCCGCTTCGTTGGCCAGGAATCGCTTTGCAAGCTTAGCATAGGAGCAATTTAAAAACTTTTGGCGATCGTGCCGGCGAGCGATGCATTGCCATGGTCATGCGTGTGCAATAATCGCCGGCGGCGCGCGCTGACCCGAGCACATCGGCGCGCGGCACGACCATAAAATCAGAGGGGACACCGATGTCGCAGTTTCGTATTCCAGGGCGCCGGCGCGCTCTTGCGTTGGCCGTGGGCGGCTTGTTTTCCGGCTTGCAGATGGGAGCGGCGATCGCGCAAGGCACGCCGCGCGGCGGCGAGGATCGCAACGCCGCCGAAGCGCTCGAACTGCCGAATGTCGAAGTGATCGGCACCACGTTGCTGCCGGGCCTGGGCACGTCGGTGCGCGACGTGCCAGCCAACGTCCAGGTCTACACACAGAAGGATCTGGCGCGCCAACGGCAGGGCAACATCGCCGAGTATTTGGAACAGAACCCGACCAGCATCACCATCAATTCCGCGCAGGGCAATCCATTCCAGCCCGATGTCAGCTTCCGCGGCTTTACCGCATCGCCGCTGCTGGGCGTGCCGCAGGGACTCTCGGTATTTCAGGACGGCGTGCGGATCAACGAGCCGTTCGGCGATGTCGTCAACTGGGACCTGATTCCGCAGTCGGCAATCTCCAGCATCCAGTTGATCCCCGGTTCCAATCCGGCCTTCGGCTTGAATACTCTGGGCGGTGCGCTGGCGATCTACACCAAGAGCGGCAGTGACAACCCGGGCGGCGGCATCGAAGTGACGGCCGGCTCCTTCGGCCGGCGCGCGGTGGAGTTCGAGCACGGTGGCAAGAACGGCAGCTGGGACTATTTTTTTACCGGCAACCTGCTCCATGACCGCGGCTGGGCCGATCACAATCCGAGCCGGGTTGCACAATTTTTCGGCAAGGTCGGCTACCAGACCCGCGACACCGATCTCGACCTGAGCCTGACCGTGGCTGACAATACGCTGGAGGGCACGCAGACCCTGCCGGTCTCGTTCTCCGACAACATCCGTCAGGCGTACACCTATCCGGACCAGAACAAGAACAAGCTTGCTTTGCTGACCTTGAAGGGAAGTCATTTCCTGAATGAAGACCTGCTGCTGGGCGGGAATGTCTATTACCGGAACTACCGCAGCAAGAGCATCGCCAGTAACCTCAACGCCGACTATGGCAGCATCAATCCGGCGACCGGGGAAATCAACAGTGTTCAGGCGACCAATGACCGCTCCGCCATCGACCAGACCAGCTACGGCCTGGGACTGCAGCTGACTTACCTTGGCCAGCTGGCCGGGCGCAAGAACCAGTTTGTCGTCGGCGCCAGTGCAGACCTGGGCCATGCGGGTTTCACGCAAGAGTCGCAGCAAGCGCAGTTCAATGCCGCGCGCGGAGCGGATGCGACCGGCGAATTCATGGCGGACACGAATGCCGCCACCACCAACCGCTATTACGGCGTCTTCCTGACGGATACGCTGTCGCTGGCCGAACGCTGGACACTGACGCTTTCCGGCCGCTATAACCTGGCCCGCATCGGCATCGAAGACCGGTCCGGCACGGCACCCGAACTGAACGGCAACCACCGTTTTTCGCGTTTCAATCCTGCCATCGGCCTGAACTACAATCCGGTGCCGAACCTGACCACGTATGTCAGCTACAACGAAGGCATGCGGGCGCCAACGCCGATCGAGTTGACCTGTGCGGATCCGGCAGCGCCGTGCAAGTTGCCGAATAATTTTCTGTCCGATCCACCGTTGAAAAAAGTCGTTTCGCGCACGATCGAAGCGGGCGCACGCGGCAAGTTCGGCGAAACCACCACCTGGAGCGCGGCAGCCTATCGCACTCAGTTGAGCGACGACATCCAGTTCATCAGCAGCCAGGGCGCCGGCTCCAACAGCGGCTATTTCCAGAATGTGGGCGACACCCGCCGGCAGGGCATCGAACTCGGCGCCACGACCAAGTTCGGCGCGTTGTCATTGACAGCGCGCTACAGCTTCATCGACGCCACCTATCAAAGCCCGTTTCTGGAAAACAGTCCGGTCAATTCAAGTGCCGACGCCACCGGCGCGATTGCCGTTCGGCCGGGCAATGCGATTGCCGGCATCCCGCGCCAGAACCTGAAATTCCGCGCGGACGTCGATGTCAGCGAGCGCTGGTCGGTCGGCAGCAATATCCTCTACAGCGGCAGCGCCCATGCCCGTGGCGATGAAAACAATGCCGATGTGCGCGGCAAGGTACCGGGCTACACGGTCGTCAA
>JAYTLK010000222.1:0-18667 GCA_043729515.1 Herminiimonas sp. | reverse complement strand
GCCGGCGTGACATTGCCCGCCTACCGACGCCGGGCTGCCGACTTGCCTGGCCCGGCTGGCATTCCATTCCTGGGGAATGCGCTGCAGATCGATTCCCGGCGATTCCATGCCGATTTGGAGCGCTGGGAGCAGCAGTACGGCTCGCTTTACCGATTCCGTCTCGGTGCGCAAACCATCGTCGTCACCTCGGAGAAGGACGAAATCATGCGCCTGCTGCGGGATCGTCCGGAGGCGGTGCAGCGCGAGCAACGCGTCTCGCGCATCATCGATGAAACCGCGACACAGGGATTGTTCACGGCCGAGGGCGACCTCTGGCGCCAGGACCGCAAGCTGGTCATGCAGGCGATGACGCCGGACGTCATCCATGCCTATTTCCCGGAATTCCAGCGCCAGATGGCGCGCCTCCTGGCACGCTGGCGCAGTCTTCTGCAGGCCGGCAGAAAAATCGATCTGCTGCGCGATCTGAAAGCGTTCACCCTGGACATCACCATCGGCATCGCCATGGGTGAAGACATCAATGCCCTGGAAAACGAGGCTGATCGGCTGCAGGAAGACATTCAATTCGTCTTTGACCGCATCGCCCGTCGGGTGACGGCGCCGGTGCCCTACTGGCGCTGGGTCAAGCTGCCGGCCGATCGTGAAGTGCAGATGCGCTTCGCCCGCATTCGTGAAAGTGTTGCCGGTTTCATTGCCCAGAGCCGAGCGCGTCTGGATGCCGATCCGACCCGGCGGGCGCGACCGGCCAACCTGCTCGAAGCGATGCTGGTGGCGCGCGACGCGCCCGGCTCAGGCTTGACCGACCAGAACGTGATCGGCAATGCGATCACGATGGTATTTGCCGGCGAGGACACGACTTCGACCTCGATTGCCTGGGCGCTCCATTATTTATCGACTGATGCAGAAGCAGCCGGGCATCTGGCAGAAGAAAGCGATGCCGTGCTCGGCCAGCGCGACATGGCGGGGGACGCCGCCATGCTGGGCCGGCTACCGTATCTCGATGCGGTGGTCAGCGAATCGATGCGCCTGAAGCCGGTCGCTGCATTCCTGAACCTGCAATCGCATGAGCCGGTGGTGCTGTCGGATACGTTGATCGACGCCGGCACGCCGATCATGGTCCTGCTGCGCCGCGCCAGCGACAATGCCCATCCGCAGCCCGACGGCGAAAAGTTCATGCCGCAGCGCTGGCTCGGTGGCGGCAGCCTGGCGATGGATGCGGTCAATCGCACCATCATGCCGTTTGGCGGCGGTCCCCGGTTTTGTCCGGGGCGCTACCTGGCGATGGTGGAGATCCGGGCGATCCTGTTGATGATGGCGAAGAATTTTCGGATCGTGCAGGATGCCGGTGCGCCGCCGGTCGACGAATGCTTTCAGTTCGTGATGGCGCCCGATGCGTTGCCGGTCAGCCTGGTGCTGCGGTAGCGACACGCTGGCGCCCGGCCTCAGGTCCGAGCAGTTGCTCCTTCAACTGTCGCATGCGTTTTGGACGCCGGCTCGGACGAGCGCCAGCACCGTGCAGTTCGGCTTGCGTCCAACCTCAAGGCCGGCGTTCTTCGACATTTTTCCGGAAAAATCCGGCAATCTTTCGATACACGTGAAGCTGCGAAGCCGGTCCGGACAGGCCGTGCTTTGCGCCCGGATAGGTCATCAGATCGAACTCTGCGCCCCGCTTGACCAAGGCGTCGATCAGCATGGTGCTGTTTGTAAAAAGCACGTTGTCGTCGGCCATGCCGTGAACAAGCAGCAGCGGTGATTGCAGGCCGTCGAGGTGGGCGAAGACGCCGCTGTCGCGATACGCCTGCGGGTTCATTTGCGGCGTGGCGCCGGTGAAGCGCTCGGTGTAGTGCGTGTCGTAGAGGGCCCAGTCCGTCACCGGCGCGACCGCCACACCGGCGGCTATCTTGTCGGATGCCGCCGCCAGCAGGCGCAGCGTCATGAAGCCGCCATAGCTCCAGCCGAAGACACCGATACGGCGCGCGTCGATGAAGGGCAGGGACGCCAGCCAGTCGATGCCGGCAACCTGGTCGGCCACTTCTGCCGCGCCAAAGCGGCCGTAGATCGCATCGGTGAAGCGCCGTTCGCGCCTGGCCGAACCACGATTGTCGAGCTTGAAGACCACGTAGCCCTGCTGCGCCATGTATTGCTCGAAGTCGCCGCCCCAGGAGCGCTTGACGATCTGGACATGCGGGCCCCCATAAGTCTCCAGAAAAACCGGATAGCGTTTTGTCGGATCGAAATCGGGCGGCGTGATCATCGCGTAGTGCAGCAGCTGGCCGTCGGCAGCCGGGAGCGTGCCGTATTCCGGCAGGCGCAGGCTGTCCCGGTAGGGCGCGTACGGATGCCCTGGCGCGAGCGCGTTCTTTTCGAGCCAGGCCAGCAGGCTGCCATCGGCGCGGCGTACCGCTACCTGTGGCGGCGTGTCCGGCGCTGAAAAGGTGTCGGCGAAGACGGTCGCATTGTCGGCAAAGACCGCCTCGTGCCAGCCGTCGTTCTGCGTGATGCGTTGCGGCGTGCGGGCCGTGCTGCCATCCAGTGCCAGTGCATAGACCTGCCGATCGATCACTGCATCCCGGTTCGAGGCGACGAACACCCGGCCTGCTGCCTCGTCGATGCCGAGCACGCCGTCGATGCCCCAATCGCCTTCGCTCAGGGGCTGCAGCAGCTTGCTGTCGAGATCGACCAGATACAGATGATTGCGGCCGCTGCGCTCCGACGACCAGGTGAAGGCATTGCGCTGTTTCAGAAAATGCAGGTCGTCATGGATGTTGACCCACGTGGATGATGTTTCGGTCAGCAGCCTGCGCTGCTGCAGGCTGGCCGCATCGACGCCGATCAGGTCGAGCCGTTTCTGGTCACGCGATTGGCGTTGGTAGACCAGGGTCCGGCTGTCGGCGCTCCAGTCGGCACGCACCAGATAGATGTCCTGTTCGACACCGAGATCGACGCTGCGCTGCACGCCGGTGGCAGGCGAGACGATGTGCAATTCCACCAGCACGTTGCGCTGGCCGGCAGCCGGATAGCGCTGTTCGACGATCTCGGTGCGGTCGGCCAGGATCTCGACCCTGCGGGCAACCGGCACCACCGATTCGTCGAAGCGTTTGTAGGCGATTGCCGAATCGTCCGGCGCCCAGGTATAGCCGGTGGTCTGGCCCATTTCTTCCTGTGCCACGAACTCGGCTTCGCCGTTGTGGATGGTGCCCTGGCCATCGGTGGTCAGGGTGCGCAAGGCGCCATTGGCCAGGTCGATCACATGCAGGTTCTGCGCGCGCACGAAAGAGAGATAACGCCCGCGCGGCGAAATCTTCGGGTCGGAAACATCGCCCTCGGCCACGCGCCGCGCCGCCTGCGGATTGGCTGCATCGACCAGATACAGCGCGCCGGCCAGTGGCACCAGCAACTGGCGCCCGTCCGGCGACCAGTCGTAATCCAGGATGCCGGACAGGCTGGCGGTGCGTTCGCGCTCGCGCCGCGCCTTTTCATCGGCGGACAGGGTTTCGGTCGGCGCCAGCTGCAGCGAATCGATCAGCCGGTGCGTGCTGCCGTCGGCCAGGCGCAGTTCCCAAAGGTCAAACTGAAAGCGGTTGTCGGCACGCGCCCGCAGGAAGGTCACGCGGTTGCCGTCGGGCGATATCTTCAGCTTGCGCACCCCCGGTCCGGCCAGGGCCGGATCGGCATGGATGCGTTCCAGTGTCAGCCGTTCGGCATGGGCGGGAGTCGGATTGATCATCGAAAGCAGGGCAAGGGAGGCAAGGGAGGCGAGGGCAACCGTAAGGCGCATCGGAGAATCCAGGTTTCAATCAATAAAAATTCGGGTAAAAATCGCACGACATCCTGGCGGCGTCAGGGCAGGGTGTCGGGCGCAATCGCGCTCCAGCCGTCATTGCCAAGCAGCCATCCAAGGCCTTCCACCGTACCGGCACGCGGTCGGTATTCGCAGCCGACCCAGCCGTCATACCCCAATTCATCGAGCAACGAGAAAAGA
Source organism: Herminiimonas sp. (assembly GCA_043729515.1). GTDB lineage: Bacteria > Pseudomonadota > Gammaproteobacteria > Burkholderiales > Burkholderiaceae_D > JANXSS01. The sequence goes on along the minus strand of JAYTLK010000222.1, from coordinate 14,688 downwards.
TAGGGATAATGAATTTCACCGACATTCGGCTCATGCCGGCCTGGCACGCCGGCGATCTGCACATGGCCGACATGCGGCAGGTATTGGCGCAGTTTTGCGGCGATGTCACCCTCGGCCATTTGCACATGGTAGAAATCCATCTGCACCTTCAGGTTCGGCGCACCGATTTCCGCGCGAATGGCATGCGCCTGCGCCTGCGTGCTTAAAAAATAACCCGGCATGTCATGGCCGTTGATCGGCTCGATCAGCAGCGTGATGCCGTGGCGCGCCGTTTCCGTCGCCGCATGGCGCAGGTTTCCAACATAGGTCGCATGCATGTTCTTGCGCAGAGCGAGCGCGGCGGCGTCGGTTGGCGCGGAGTTTGCCAGCGTCGGAGTCAGGCCGGCCATGACATGCAGGTTCGGCGTGCCGAGCGCTGTCGCATAGGCGATGCCCTGATCGACGGCGCGAAAAAAATCCGCTTCCCGTCCCGGCAACGCCGCCAGGCCACGCTCGCCTGAATCCCAATCGCCAGCGGCCATGTTGAAGAGAATGTTTTGCAGATCATGCCGGTGCAACAGCGCAGCAAGTTCTTCCGCCGGCCAGGCATAGGGCAACAGGAATTCGACCGCCCTGAAACCGGCAATGGAGGCCGCTTCGAAGCGCTGTAAAAAAGGCAGCTCCGTGAACTGCATGGTGAGGTTGGCGGCGAATCTGGGCATCGTCGATCGGTCCGTAAGATAATGGCAGTCTCGCCATCATATACCGCGTTGCCGTGCAGGATTTCTCCGGCGCAGGGCACACTGGCCGTTTCCATGCTCGAACAAATGAACACCGCGGCTTTCTGGCTAGCGCTTGGCAACATCATCCTGGTCAATGTGGTGCTCTCCGGTGACAACGCGATCGTCATCGCGCTCGCCGCGCGCCATCTGCCGTCGGTGCAGCAACGACGCGCAATCGTTCTGGGAAGTTCGGCCGCCATCGCGCTGCGGATCGTGCTGACGATTTTCGCGGTGCGGCTGCTGACGCTGCCGTATCTGAAAATTGCCGGCGCGTTGCTGCTTTTGTATATCGGCATGACCCTGGTCGGCGAGGACAATGCAGAGCCGTTAATGGGCGGCCGCGCCAGCCTGGCGTCTGCGATCCGCACGATCCTCCTGGCCGATCTGGTGATGAGCCTCGATAACGTGCTGGGGGTGGCGGCAGCGGCCAACGGCAACCTGCTGTTGCTGGCGATTGGCCTGGCGATCAGCATTCCGCTGATCGTCTTCGGCAGCGGCCTGTTGCTGAAAGTAGTGGAACGCCTGCCGGCGGTCGTGTCGTTGGGTGCGGCCTTGCTCGGGTATCTGGCGGGGGAAATGCTGTTTGCCGACGCCTCCCTGCAGGAGTGGATCGCGGCGACCATGCCGCACCACACATGGCGGCTGCCGGGAACCTACTGGTGGCTGAGCGTGCCGGGCCTGGCCGGCGCTCTCCTTGCCCTGGCCGGCGGCCGCCTGATGGTGCAGGCAGGGCAAAAAAAAGCCCGCTCGTAGGAGCGGGCGGAAATCCATATCGAAGAGACACGGAGGAGACAGAACCATCATAGGCCAGGAAATATTGCGCTGCCACAAATAAAAAGTCTGCGGTTGCGCAAGAGCAACAGCAGACCTTTTGATTCCACGCGACTTCTGATCGCTTGATTTCTTTTCATCAAAACCGGAAATGCTCGTGGCAACCGGATTCGCGTCTCACTCCGTCCATTGAGATGGATTTATTTTTTTGCAACCGGCGGATGGTACACCGGAAATCCTGGTTTTGGAAAATTTTTCAACGATACGCAATCAGCGAGATTGCCTGGTCGAATGTCAATTCCTTGGTGCGAATTATCCTTTTTACACCGCGCAATATTTTTCTTGAATGGCCTGATCGGCGAGCAGTTCGGCAGCGGTCCCGGCATGCACGATCTGCCCCTGGTCGAGGATGCAGGCGCGGTCCGAGATCGACAGTGCCCGTTCGACGTTCTGCTCTACCAGCAGGATCGTGGTGCCGGCCTGCTTCATCCGCAGGAACAACTCGAACATTTCATCAACCAGGATCGGCATGATGCCTTCCGACGGTTCGTCCAGCAGGATCATCTTCGGACGCGCCATCATTGCACGGGCGATTGCCAGCATCTGCTGCTCGCCGCCGGACATCGACGTTGCTTCCTGATCGAGCCGTTCTTTCAGGCGCGGAAAAGTGGCGGCGATTTCCTCGATCATCTGCGCCATGCCGTCGCGCCGGGGCGCCGCGATCAGGCCCAGCTGCAGGTTTTCCCGCACTGTCAGGCCGGGCACGATGCGCCGGTCTTCCGGCACATAAGCCAGGCCCAGGTGATAGCGCACATGGGCCGCAGCGGCAAGACATTCAGTGCCGTCGAAAATCACGCTGCCGGCACGTTTTCCAACCAGGCCCATGATGGCGCGCAGGCTAGTGGTCTTGCCGGCACCATTGCGACCCATGAGCGTGACGATTTCGCCTGGCATCACGTGGAGCGAGACATCCTGTACCACGTGGCTACGGTCGTAATAGGCATGCAGGCCGCTGACCTGCAGCATCGGCTCGATTGGCGTCATGTCAGTTTTTTCCCAGATAGACGCGGCGGACTTCATCGTTTGCACGGATGTCGTCTGGCGTGCCCTCGGCCAGCAATTGGCCGTGATGCAGCACGATCAGACGCCGGCAAAGATGCATCACCAATTTCATCTTGTGTTCCACCAGGATCACGGTGCGCTCGCTCGCAAGAGAGGTGATCAGCGCCATCATCACCACCGTCTCTTCGGGCGACATGCCGGCGGTCGGCTCGTCCATCAACAGCAGCAGCGGTTCGGCCGCCAGTGCCATCGCCACTTCGAGCGCGCGCTGCTGGCCATGCGCCAGGTCGCCCGCGGTGCGGTTGCGGTGCGCAGCCAGGCCAACGCGCGCCAGCAATGCATCGGCACGATCGATCAACTCCGTCATGCCCGCACGCGAGCGCAGCAGGGCAAACCGGGAATGACGCATCTGCGCTGCCACCCGCACGTTTTCATGCGCGCTCAACTGGCGGAACACATTCGTGATCTGGAAGCTCTTGGCGATGCCGATCCGGGCAAAGGCGTGTGGCGCCAGGCCGGTGATGTCGCGACCCTGGAAGCGAATCCTGCCGGCAGTCGGCGCAAAGGCGCCGCTGACGACATTGAAGAAGGTGCTCTTGCCGGCGCCATTGGGGCCGATGATCGCGGTCAGGCAGCCGGTCTCGAAACGCACGCTGACATCGCGCAGCGCGTCGAAATTGCCGAAGCGCTGGGACAGGTGGTCGACTTCGAGAATTGGTTGCGCCCGGTTTTCCGATATCGGCGTGACGCTGCTTGCCGCATGCAGCGGGTCATTCCTGGCAGGCCCGGTGGTGGAGTCGACAGCGTGACTCATTGCGTCGCTCCCGTGACGGCGGCCTTCGCGCCGGGCAGGCGCAGGCGCTGCATCCAGTGCAGAAGCGAGCCCCAGATCCCGCGCGGGAAGAACAGCACGATGATCATGAATAGCAGGCCGACCACCGCCATCCAGTGAGTCGTGAGCGCAGTCACCACATCCTCCAGATACAGGAAGACCGCCGCACCGATGAACGGACCGAAGAAAGTGCCCATGCCACCCAGCAGGCACATCATCACTGCCTGGCCGGACTGCAGGTAATGCAGCGAATCGATCGGCACGATCGACAGATGCAGCGCCCGCAGGCAGCCGGCCAGGCCGCAGATGCCGGCCGAGAGCACGAACACCAGCAGCCGGGTACGGGCGACATCGAAGCCGCAGGCGGCAGTGCGTTTCTCATTCTCGCGCACCGCCTCCATCACCGCGCCGAAGGGCGAGGCCAGGATGCGCGAGACCAGCCAGAGTGCGGCTGCCACGAACACCAGCAGCACGTAATACTTGGTCAGCGGATTGAGAAAATCGAGGCGAAGACCGAACAGGTCGATCGCCTCCACGCGAATGCCGCGCAAGCCGTTTTCACCGCCCGTCCATCGATCCGCCTTGTAGAAAGCGTAATAGACGATCTGGCCGAGCGCCAGCGTCACCATCGAAAAATAGATGCCCCGCGTGCGGATCGCCAGGTAGCCGATCACCAGACCGACAAGGCTTGCTGCCGCCACGCCGACGCCGATGGCCACAATCCACGGCATCTGAAAATGCACGATCGCGATGCCGGTCAGGTAACTGCCGACGCCAAAAAATGCGGCATGACCGAACGACAGCATGCCGGTGTAGCCAAACAGCAGGTTGAAGCCGACTGCATAGAGGCCGTAGATCAGGATGTTGATCGCCAGGGCTTCGTAAGGCATCGTGAGCGGAAACAGCAGCAGCGCCAGCAGGACGAAGGCAACGCGATGCCGTGCGACGAATGAAAAAACGCTCGGCATGCTCATCCCATTGCTCCGGTCTTGCCGAACAAGCCTTGCGGGCGCACCAGCAGCACCAATGCCATCAGCACGAAGATCGACAATTCGGCCAGCTCGGGCGCAAACAGCGAGGTCAGGGAAAACACCACGCCGACCAACAGCCCCGCCACCACCGCGCCCGGCAGCGATCCCATGCCACCGACCACCGTCACGACGAACGATTCAGCCAGCACGGGAATGCCCATTTCTGGATTCACCGCCCGGGTCGGCGCCGCCAGCACGCCTGACAATCCGGCAATCGCCGTGCCGATGGCGAACACCAGCAGCCAGATGCGGGCCACGTCCACCCCCAGCACCCGCACGATTTCCGGGTCGCGCGAACCGGCACGGATGATCAGGCCGTAGCGGGTCTTTTCGATGAACAGATACAAGGCCAGGATGATGACGGCAGTCGCACCGATCAGGAACAATCGGTACAGCGGAAAAAATCCGAAGCCCAGATGGACTGCGCCGCGCAAGGATGCCGGCACCGAAGTTTCCACGCCCTCGATGCCGAAGATCGTGCGCATCGCCTCGATCAGCACGTAGGAGAGGCCGAATGTCAGCAGGAGCGGATAGTCGATGCCGCGTCCATACAGCGGACGCACCAGGAAGCGCTCGACCAGTAACCCGATGGCGCCGACCGCCAGCGGCGTCAGGACCAGGCTGAGCCAGAAACTGCCGGTCAGACCCAGAAAATACACGCCCAGAAAAGCGCCGACCATGTAAAACGCGCCGTGGGCAAAATTGACCACGTTGAGCATGCCGAAGATCAGCGACAGGCCCAGCGCGAGGAGGGCGTAGACCGCACCCAGCGCGATGCCGGTCGCCAGCTGCACCAGGACCAGATTGACGGTGATGTCACCCATGACTTCTCTTACGTGCTGATCTTGTGGCCGAGCTCGTCGCAGCTGCGCAGGTTCGCCTGGTCCGGTTTTTCGACGGCCAGGGTCTTGAAGACGTCGTACTTGTCTTTCATGTTCTTCGACTTCGATTCGACGATCACCACCGACTGCACCGACTGATGGTCGCACTTGCGGTAGAACTGCTCGCCCTTGTACCAGTTGTAGCGCAGCTGGCGCAGGGCGATGCTGACCTTCAGCGATTCGGTTGAATTGGCATCGCGCACTGCCTGCAGCACGCTGCGCACACCCGCGTAACCGAGCGCGCCATAGTCGGAGGGAACTGCGCCGGCGTAGGCCTTGCGGAACTTGTCGTTGAAGACCTTGGCGGCGGGAATCGTGTCTTCCATGCCCCAGTAATAGGACGTGCCGCCGATGATGCCGTCGAAAGCTTCAGCGCCGCCGGCCAGGCGCGAGGTGTAGAGCAGCACGGGCGCGATGATCTTGGTCGAGGACTTCAGACCGAAGTCGGTGGCCTGCTTGGCGGAGTTGACCAGGTCGCGGCCGAAATTGCACAGCACCAGCACATCCGGTTTCAGGGCCTGGATGCGCGGCAGGAAGGCCGAGTAATCGGCGGCGCCGATCGGATGACGGATGTCGGCCAGCATCTTCACGCCCAACGGCGCGCCGGCACGCTGGAAGCCGCGCACCATTTCATGCCCGTAGGCGTAGTCGGCAGTGAGGTAGACGACGTTCTTGCCGAATTTCGGAAACGCATAGCGGGCCACCGCACCGGCGGTCATGTGCGGATTGAGCGCTTCATGGAAGGTGTAGAGACTCCAGTCCTTGGCTTCGTTGATGGCATCCGACTGGCTGATCGAATTGAAGATGATCTTGCGGTCGCGGCACACTGCATTGATCGACAGCTGGGTGGCGGCCGACAGCGAGCCGACCACGAAATCGACCTTGTCCTTTTCGATCAGTTCCAATGTGCGGGTGGCGGCTTCGCCGGCATTGAGCTTGTCGTCGCGCACCAGCAGTTCGGCCTTGCGGCCATTGAAGCCGCCGGAGTCGTTGAATTCCCGGATCGCCAGTTCGGCGGCGCGGCTCTGGTCCTGCGCCTCGGCCGAGAAGGCGCCGGTCAGCGGCGTCGGAAAACCGATCTTGATCGGCGCATTGTTTTGCGCGCGGGCGATGTTGAACCAGAATGGCGACGTCGCAGCGGCTGCTGCGGCGCCGACCAGTGCCCGGCGGCGCGGATCGAAAGTCGATTGGGTCATGTTGGTCTCCTCTGTGGTTTTTTTAAGTGTGCTCGATGGCGATGTTGCAAGTGCAATGCGACTACGTTGCTTCTACTGCCTGCAGCGACAGATCGATCGCCGTTTCCCGCAATACTTCATCACTGTCCCGATCATGCACGACGGCCGCAGCGCGCGAATCGGCTGCCGATGGCGCCTGCGATTGCATCTGCATGTATCGGCCCAGCCGTCGCCCGCGTTCGACCACCGTCCGGCCGGCAAACAGGCGCGCCCGCTCGTAGGCTTGTCCCGCAGCCGTGCCGGCGCCGCATCGTTCGATGCAGTCGGCCAGCGCCATTGCGTCCTGCGCCGCCTTCGTCACGCCCATGCCGACATGCGGGCGGGCCACGAAAGCGGCATCACCCATCAGGACAGTGCGGCCGAAGGCGAGGCGGTGGGAATCGAGATCGAAGATCGGTTGCAGGAAGGGCTGCGCGGTTTTTTCGATGATTTCGGCGAACTGTGGCGCAAGCAGGTTGCGCGCTGCCGAGCGCAGCGCGGCAATGTGCTGCCACGCGACCTTGTTGGGTGGAATGCCGAGCGGATGGTGTACGCCGTCGGCGTCCGTCATCAGCGCCGACAATGCGCTGCCGGCCGGCGCCGGACGATACCAGACGAAGTTGAAGCGCCGCTTGCCACGCTCGATGGCGTTACCGGCGCCGGCGACCGGGTAGCCGATCAATTGTTCGCCCGCCGGCAGGCCGAATGCGAAGCGGTCGAACACGGTGTCGAGCGTGCGCCGTGAAAGCAGGTGTTCGTCGCAGACGCCGCGCCAGCCGACATATCCGGCATATTCCGGCAGCACCTGCGGCGCGAACTGCTGGCGTACCACCGAGCGCAGGCCATCCGAGGCGATCAGCATGTCGGCTTCGAAGCGACTGCCGTCGTCGCAGATCAGTGCAACGGCGTGCGCCGATTCCGACACGCTGGCCGCGCTTCGACCGGCATGCATGCAGCGCTTCGGCAGGACCTCGCGCAGCAGCTGATAGAGCCGGCTCCAGGAACTGAGGACCTGGGTGATGTCGCGATGCGCGACGATGTCGCCGCTGCGATCGAGTACCACGCGACGGGTGACTTCCACGCCAATGTCGGCATCGATCTGCACGCCCGCCATCCGCAATGCCTGGAACAGCGCCGCATGGGTGACGATGCCGGCACCACGGCCGTCCAGCGAGCCGGCCGCTTTCTCGATCACCTGAACCTCATGACCGGCGCGCAGCAGGATATTGGCAGCCAGCAGGCCACCAAGCGATCCGCCGACGACCAGGATGCGCGCCATTTCAGGCGGCAGCGTCGCTGGCGGACACCGACACGGCCGACGGCGATTGCAGATTGGCCGAGCTGGCCGAGCCGGCCGAGCCAGTCGAGCCTGTCGACCCTGCCACCGGGGTCGACAGGACTGCCGCGTCCAGTGCCGCCTTCTCGGCCGCCGGATAATTCAGTTCCACCATCACGCCTTGCGGATCATGCAGGAACACCTGATGCAGGCCGATGCCGGGCACCGTGCGTTCGCGGTAGGGCACACCGTGTGCGTTCAGGTGGGCCAGCATGCTGCCCAGGTTGTCCGCGGTGAAGGCAATGTGGTCGATGGCGCCGGTGCCTTGCAGTTCGCCTTCTTCACGCCCGCCGAGATGATCCTGCAGGCCCTGCGTTTTCTGGCTGTCAATGCCGATGATGTGGACAACCGCATTGTTCATGTCGGCATGGTTGCCGCGATACATCCAGGCGCCGGGAAACGGAAACTCCGGGCGGGGACCGACCGTCAGGCCGAGCACCTGGGCGTAGAAATCCCGGCTGGCATCGATGTCGGTGGTGCGGATCGAGTAATGATTCAGGGTCAAGGCCATGTCAGCGTCCTTTCAGAACACGTTTTGCTGCAGGTTTGGATACTGCACCGCTCGCGGGACCGACGGTCGACGCTCCATGCATGACGGCGATCGATGGTGCGCGCGTGCCCTTTGCAACCGGCCCGTCAATGCTGTTCTTGCCAGCCGGCGCGCGCAGGATGGCCCGCGCAGCCAGCAGGTAGGCATGCACCCGGTCGCGAACCAGGACCAGATCTTCGTCCTGTTTCGGCTGCGGCAGCATCGGCGCAGCCTGTTCGTAGATGTAGCGCCGCACGCCGGTGTAGAAAATCCCCCCGTGCAGGCCCATCAGCAATTCGAATTCCTGGCTGCTCGGCTTGCGCCGCGAAACAATGCCGCAATGGCGGCGGGTCTCGCGGATCAGTCTTGGGAAAAGACGGGTGCGCAAGAGGGTAAAAAAGCGGTCGGTGATGTAGCGGTCGCTCAAGCCGGAGAACATGAACACGCGCACGAAATCGCGGGTCAACACGGTAGCGCTGTAGGCACGATAAAACGCGTTGAACTTGTCCTCGACATCGCGCGTCGGGTCGTCGAGCAACACTTCCCATTCCACGTTCCAGCGGCCTTCGCAGAGTGCGTAGTAGACCCGCTCGATCAGCGCCTGCTTGGTCGGAAAATAATGATAGAGCAGGGCATGCGTGACACCGACCTCGGTGGCCAGCACCCGCATCTGGCCGTCCAGGCCATGCCGTGAAAAAAAGGCGATGGCGCCGGCGACGATCTGCGCCTCCCGTTCGGCCAAGGCCAGGCGACGGCGCGGCGCGTCAGGGGTTGCAGGCGCAGGCGCGAGCAATGGCGATGATGAAGGCGGCGATGAAGGCTGTGACACGCGTCTAGACGCGCCTTGTGTCGCCCTTGATGGCGTGCCTGGTGACGCGCCTGTTGAGGTGCTGGAAGCAGGGTGGGGGAAAGCAGTCTCGTCGGTGATTGCTGCAGTGCGCAAATCGTTCTCGATCGAATTGGGTGAGGTCACTTCAAACCATCGGCCCGGCCGTCTCGTCCTGGCGCGGGTATTTACCAACTGATCAACATTGTGGCATATTGTTTAGCAGTTGGTAAATAGGCGAAACCAGTCAGCACGCCGGCGCAGCAAGGACCAACGCAGACGACGAGTGCAGACGAACGCCAACAAGCGCAGACGAGCGCAGGTTGCCCTTCTTCGGCGGCGGCCGGCGCATTCTTGCGGCGGCAGGATAAAAACCAAAGCGGCGCTGGATCGACGCCGAGTCGCAATGCAGGGAGACAAGCATGGAACTGGCGGGTGAAGTCGCGATCGGCAGGTCGCCGCAGCAGGTCTGGGAAGCGATCAACGATCCGCAGGTACTGCGGGAATGCATCCCGGGCTGTGAGGAAATTCGTCAGATCAGCCCGGCTGAAACCCATGTGCGCGTGCTGATGAAGATGGGACCGGTACGGGCGCGGTTCGTCGGCAAGATCCTGATGCGGGATGTGCGGCCCGACGAAGGCTGCGTGCTCGATTTCGAAGGCTCCGGCGGCGCTGCCGGTTTTGCCCGTGGCAGCTCCACCGTGACACTCGCGCCGCAAGCCGGCGGCACGATCCTGCGCTACAGCGCAACCGCATCGATCGGCGGCAAGCTCGGCCAGATCGGCGGCAGGATGATCGACGCCTCGGCCAAGCAGATGGCCGACCAGTTTTTCCGCGGACTGCGCGCCTGCCTGGATGCGCCGGCAGCGGGCATGCAGGGACAGGCTGCGCATCCTGCTGGCGATGCCGCCATGGCATCTGCCAGTACCGGATCAACCGCCACGCACGGCCCGGCGTTGGCGGCTACTCACCTGGCTTTGCCTTCATCGACCGGCGCGTCTGCTGCATTTGCCTCGCATGTCACAGGCGGATCGGTGCCAGCGGCGGCAGCATCGACCGGCCTGGCTGGCGAGTCGGTGCGCATTCTCTGGTTCGTGCTCGGCATGGCCTCGACCGGCTTCGGTGTCTGGCTGGCCGGCCGCCTGGCGCATTAGGAAAACCATGAAAGCGCCAGCCTTCGATTATGTCCGGCCACGCTCGCTGGACCAGGTGTTTTCCCTGTTGGCAGAACATGGCGACGAAGCACGCCTGCTTGCCGGCGGCCAGACCTTGCTTGCCACCTTAAACATGCGCCTTTCCGAACCGGGCATCCTGATCGACATCACCGGCATCGACGCCTTGCGCGGCATCCGGCTGAGCGCGGGCGGCCTGCTGCGCATCGGCGCACTGGTCACGCATGCGGAGATAGAGTCATCGCTACTGGTGGCGCAGCATGCACCGATGCTGGCGATGGCCGCGCCGCATGTCGCGCACCGGGCGATCCGTAATCTCGGCACCTGGGGCGGATCGATTGCCTACGCCGATCCGGCAGCTGAATGGCCGGCATGTGCGGTGGCACTCGATGCGATCGTGGTGGTGCAGGGCACTGGCGGGGAACGGCGCATTGCCGCCACCGATTTTTTCCAGGATCTGTATGCGACTGCGCTGGCCGACGGCGAAGTGGTAGTCGCCTGCGAGATACCGGTGCTGGCGACCGGGCGCCAGCATGGCTTTGCCGAACTCGCGCGCCGGCATGGCGACTATGCCATCGTCGGCCTGGCTTTCGCGGCAACGCAGAACGGGCAGGGATTGCAGGATGCAAGGCTGACCTTGCTGGGAGTGGGAACGACACCGGTGCGCCCACGTGCCACCGAGCGCTTCCTGGAAGGACGGCGACTCGATCAGGCGCTGCTCCAGGACGCAGCCAGGCAGCTTGCCACCGAGCTGACCGGTGAACTGGAGCCGCTGGCCGACCTGACGAATTCGGCCGCCACCAAGCGCCAGCTGGCCACGGTGCTCCTGCGCCGTTGTCTCGCCGGATTGGCGTCGCCGCACGGCGCATCGCAGGCGACCGGCAGCACCGCCGATCCGATCGGAAAAGGAAATGCCACATGACCACATTGCCAGCAACACCACCGGACGGACCATCACGCGATGCGATGGCGAGGTCGGGCCCCGACTCCTATGCCGAATACAAGCCGGTGCGCCTGACGGTCAATGGCCAGGTGCAGCAGCGGCTGGTCGCGCCACGCACGCATCTGGTGGATTTTTTGCGAAACGACCTCGGCCTGACCGGTTCGCACCTGGGCTGCGAACACGGCGTCTGCGGCGCCTGCACGGTGCGCCTGGATGGCGTGATCGTGCGCGGTTGCCTGGTGCTGGCGGTGCAGGCCGATGGTCGTCGTGTCGACACCGTCGAGGGCCTGACCGATGACGGCACCTTGCATGATCTGCAGGCGGCGTTCCTGGCTCGAAACGCATTCCAATGCGGCTTCTGCACCTCTGGAATGCTGCTGACCGCTTCCGAACTGGTGGCCACGCGCCCGTCGGCAAATCGCGACGAGATTCGCGAATTCATCTCCGGTAATTACTGCCGCTGCACTGGCTATCAGGCCATCGTCGACGCGATCGAGGATGTGCTGGCGACGCGGCGCGAGCGGGCGACCGGCGCAGTGCAAGATACCGGGAGCCTGGCTTGAACGCGCCTGACAAGACCATCGTCGGCCTGCCGCCGGTGGCGGACGACCAGCGCTACATCGGCCAGCCGGTGGTGCGCAGCGGCGCGCGCCGCCTGCTCGAAGGCCGGGGCCAGTATCTGGACGACATCCAGCTGCCGCGCATGGCCCATGTGGTCTACTGGCGCTGCCCGGTGGCACACGCCCGCATCGTGCGCATCGACGGAGACAATGCGCGCATGATGCCGGGCGTGCTGGCGGTCGTCGACGGGCACCGGATGGCGGAAGTCTGCAAGCCGTGGGTGGCCACGCTGTCGCACCTGGCGGGCATGAAGTCGGCGCCGCAATATCCGCTGGCGCTCGACCGCGCCTGCTGGCAGGGCGAGCCGGTGGTGGCGATCGTCGCGGAGAGCCGGGTCGAGGCCGAAGACGCGCTGCACTATCTGCAGGTGGAGTGGGAGGCGCTGCCGGCGCTGACCGACATGGAAACCGCGCTCGACCCTGCCACGCCGGTGCTGCATCCATCGCTCGGCGACAACGCCTGCTTCACGCGCGACCTCGACACCGGCGGCGTCGATGAAGCCTTCGCCAGTGCTGCGGTCGTGGCCGAGGCCACCTTCCATTTCGGCCGGCATACCGGCGTGCCGCTGGAGTCCCGCTGCCAGATCGCCGACTGGCAGCCCGGCACCGGCCGCCTGACCGTGTATCACTCGCAGCAGGCGCCGCACATGATGCAGGATCTGTATGCGCGCCAGTTCGATCTGCCGGAGGCGGCGGTGCGGGTCATCTGCCGCGATGTCGGCGGATCGTTCGGCATCAAGGTGCATGCCTATCCGGATGATTTCGCCACCGTCGCATTGTCCATCATGCTCGCGCGGCCCGTGAAATTCGTGGCCGACCGACTGGAGTCGTTCGTCAGCGACATCCACGCCCGCGAACACCGCGTCAAGGGTCGCATCGCTGCCTCGGCCGACGGCCAGATCATGGCCTTCGAGATCGATGACCTGACCGGCATCGGACCGTATTCGATGTTTCCGCGCACCAGTGCCATCGAAGGCAACCAGGTCGTCAACCTGGTGGGCGGGCCGTACCGGCACCGACTATACCGGGCGCATCTTGACGTGGTATTCCAGAACAAGACGCCGACCTGCCAGTACCGCGGCGTCGGTCATCCGATCGCCTGTGCCGTCACCGAAGGGCTGGTCGATCTGGCGGCGCAAAAACTGGGCATCGATCCGCTCGCCTTTCGGCAGCAGAACGTGGTACCGGACGACGCCTATCCCTATACCGGCGCCTCGGGCATCAAGCTGGAAATACTGTCGCATGAAGCCTGCCTGCGCAAGATGGAAACGCTGATGGATTATTCGGTGCTGCGGGCCGAGCAGGCGGCGCTGCGGGCCAAGGGGATTTATCGCGGCATCGGCTTTGCGACGCTGATCGAACTGACCAATCCGGGATCGGCATTTTATGGCGTCGGTGGCGCGCGCATCTCGGCACAGGATGGCGCGACGGTGCGCCTCGAACCGAGCGGCAGCATCGTCGTCGCGGTGGGGGTGGGGGAACAGGGGCAGGGCACCGAGGGCATCTATGCGCAGATCGCGGCAGACGCAGTGGGCGTGTCGATTGAACAGGTGCGACTGGTGACGGGCGACACCGATGCCACGCCGTACGGCGGCGGCACCTGGGCCTCGCGTGGCGCGGGAATCGGCGGCGAAGCGGTGCTCCAGGCCGGAAGGGCCCTGCGGACCAATATTCTGGTGGTGGCGGCGCAGATACTGCAGCGGTCGGCGACAGGATTATCGGTCTACCGGGATGGCATCATCGATGCCGATTCGCATGCGCTGCTGATGCCGCTGGCGGAGCTGGGTCGCATCGCCTACTTCCGGCCGGATACGCTGCCGACCGGCTTCACGGCCGAATTGATGGTGACGCGTCATTATGCGCAGCGGGATTTTCCATTCGTCTTCACCAATGGCGTGCAGGCATCGTATGTGGAAGTCGATGTGGAGACCGGGTTCGTGCGGTTGTTGAAGCACTGGGCAGTCGAGGATTGCGGGCGGGTGTTGAATCCGATGTTGGTCGATGAACAAATGCGGGGCGCGATCGTGCAGGGGATCGGCGGTGCCCTGTTCGAGGAATGCCTGTATGACGATGCCGGGTTGATGCAAAACGGCAGCATGGCGGATTATCTGGTGCCGATGGCCGGCGAAATGCCGGACATCATCGTGGCCCACGTGGAAACACCGACGGCAACCTCTGCCCTGGGCGCGAAAGGGGCGGGGGAAGCCGGGACGGCGGGGGCGCCTGCTGCGGTGATGAATGCCATCAACGACGCCCTGGCGCCGCTGGGAGCGGCGGTGTTTTCTCAGCCGTGTACGCCGGAGAAGATCTTGCGGGCGTTAGGCGTGGTCGAGTAGTAATCGCGTAATTGGGGAGTAATTGGAGAGTAATTGGGGTCAGAGTCAAATTTGCAGCCTCACCGCAATTTTGACTCTGACCCCAATTACGGTTTACGGAGTGGCTCCCTTTCTCGGCGTTGCCGTCGATTGTTAAACTTCAACCCCAAGCTCCACTTCCACTTTCACTTCTAGTTCTAGTTCTAGTTCTACCCCAACTTCGCCGGTCTGGCCCGGCACGGCCACTTACTTTTTTGCTTCGCCAAAAAAGTAAGCAAAAAAGGCGACCGCAAACCCGCTGCCCTTCGGGTTCCCGCCGAAGCAGACGCACAAACGGGAAATGAAACCAACTCGCTGACGCTCAAACAAGTTTCATTTCTGATCCGTTTGTGCGC
>JAYTLK010000221.1:0-12639 GCA_043729515.1 Herminiimonas sp. | reverse complement strand
GTCTCGGCGTAATAAAACACGGGCTCGGGAAACACGATCTCGGTGGTGATCGGCCCGTAGTTTTTTTGCGTCAGCCGCTCCTGGAACAGTGTCTTGCTTGCCAGCGCCGCATCGTATTGCGCCTGGTCCTGGCAGTAGATCGCCGAGCGGTACTGTGTGCCGGTATCGTTCCCCTGCCGCATGCCCTGGGTCGGATCATGATTTTCCCAGAACACCTTGAGCAGGCTGTCGATGCTGCAAAGCGCCGGATCGTAGACGACCAGCACGGCTTCGGTATGGCCGGTCATGCCGGAGCAGACTTCGCGATAGGTCGGGTTCGGCGTGACGCCACCTGAGTAGCCGACTGCGGTCGTCACCACGCCCGGCAACGACCAGAACATGCGTTCGACGCCCCAGAAACAGCCCATGCCGAATTGCACATGCGCCAGGCCGGTGAAATCGCCGGCGATCGGGCGACCATGGACATGATGCCGGTTCGCGATCGGCATCGGTGTCTCGCGGCCGGGCAAGGCATCGGCAATCTGCGGCAGTCGCTGCTTGTAGGCACCGATTCCGGATAAGAATTTTTCGAGCATGGAAATCTCCTGAAAATGTGGGCAATGCGAGAGCAGCACCGGTGTTCGGATTCTGCGCCGATTTCAGAATTCGGGCAGCGCAGTCGGCGAGATGCCGCGCTGCGACCGGGCGGCCGGTGCAACCGCCACTTTAGCGGGACGTACGAAACCGATGGTTCAGCACGATGCGTGAGGAGGCAACGAGCATGTTCAAGCCGAGAATCAGCTGCACCAGTACATCGCCCGGCAACAGCCATACCAGTCCGGCGGGTGTCGGCACATGGGTTGCGGCGGCGATGACCGGGGCGACCCAGGCGGCGTCTGCGCCAAGGTCAAGGACGATGTCGCCGTCGCCGTTGGTGTGCAGGTACATCTCGCCGCCCGCTTCCAGGGTCAGGCAGATGCCGTGGCCGGCGGACCGATTACGGTCGACGTAGCGCTGCAACTCTTGATCATGCTCGAGCACCCATAGCTCGACGTCGGAA
Source organism: Herminiimonas sp. (assembly GCA_043729515.1). Classification (GTDB taxonomy): domain Bacteria; phylum Pseudomonadota; class Gammaproteobacteria; order Burkholderiales; family Burkholderiaceae_D; genus JANXSS01. The sequence continues at coordinate 11,600 of JAYTLK010000221.1, read as the reverse complement.
ATTGTCGGCAAATCCTGCCATGGACGATCGGTCGGTTCGGGCAGGGTTTCTGCCATGGTGCGGTCCATCGATTGCAGCCTGTTTCAGAATTTCGGTATGTGGACGGTCTTGCTGATCATCAGCGTACCAGACAGAAGGAACAGCAACGCCATCGGATGCAGCAGCCATGGCCCGATCTGCCATGCGCCGCCGGCCAGGCTGGCACCGAGCGCGCCGCGCCAGGCCGCCCAGGCCAGAACCGCCGTGAGCACGACACTGGTAGGGATCGGCGTGCCTTCGAAATAGCGTACCTTGCCGCCTTCGTCGGACATGCTTTCGGCGGTGACGTTGAATCGCGCCAGACGACTGACGCCGCAACAGACGAAGTAAGCGAGGATGATCACGTCCCATCCGCCCTGGATGCCGGCGGCAAATGCAAGCGCCGCGGGCGCAACGCCGAAGGAAATCACGTCGGCAAGAGAATCAAGCTCACGTCCGAGCGCAGAGTGCTGTTGACGCCAGCGGGCGACCTTGCCATCGAAGACATCGAAAATGAACGCGGCCGGGGCCATGGCAGCGGCCAGCAGGAAATCGATCGTGGCCTGGCTGACCATGAAGCGCATCGCCAGGAAAATGCCGGCCACGCCGCAAGCGGCATTGCCAAGAGTCAGAAAATCGGCGAGGTGAAACCCGCGGATCATTGAAAAATGTCGTGGCGGTGTGCCGGATTCTCGCATGGGTGCCAGTCTTGTCGTAGTTAAGTCGTAGTTGAGTCGTCGTTGTGTCGTCGTTGCGTCGTGACCGTGTCGAAATTGACCCAGCGTCGGATCGAATCCGTGTTTCTTAGCGCGGCGTGGCGCCGGTGGCATCCGTCGATATGCCGGCGCCATTGCCACCCACGCTGCCACTGCCGGTCGTGGTGCTTGGCATCGGCATCGGCATCGGCATCGGCGTTGGCGTTGGCGTTGGCGTTGGCTGGGCCGGGGTCGGATCCTGGATCACGACTTCGCGCACGATGCCGCCGCCTGCCACGCTACCGCTGGCTGTGCCGGCACCCATGATACGCAGGCGGCAGGCTTCACGCTGGTCACCCGGCAGGGCATCGCAGCGCTGCAGTGCATTCCGATCATAGTTACCGCCATTGTTGGTCAACTGTCCGCGCTGCGCTTCGGCCTTGGCTGCCCCTGCTTCCTTCATGCAGGTAGCCCGGTCTTCACTGGCCGTGCCGTCGGTACAGGCGCGGTACGGGTCGCCGGTTGCGCTGGTGACGGCAGGCGAGGTCGCACCCTGAGCCGCGGCCACGCCGGCGAAGGCTGCGCATGCAGCGATGGCAACGACCAGGCGGCCAAGCTTGCCGACGCCGCCGGTGATCCGCACGGCATTCACGCCTTCATGTTGATAACCCATGGCAACCTCCTGTAAAAAAACGCCTAGGCTAGTCGCGGTGTCGATGTTGGTCTGTGCGCTAGCGGACTTAACCATCTGGCTCTAATGCTTTCGAGAACTTTTAAAGGCTGCGAGGGCGTGGTGAACCTGTTTTGCCATTGGTCAAATATTGTGCGGTCCTGCGGCAAGCGCCACCGAAAAAGATCCTGCGTCCTCACTCTGGCCTAACTTTTTGGAAATGACCGCCTACACTGCCTTGGTTGCGCCTGCGGATGTCGTGTCTGCGCATGCTTCGGTGCGAGACACCGCCACGAAAAACAACCTTTTTGGAGATTTCATGAAACGGTTATGGATTGCAGGATCAATCTTGCTGTTGGCCGGATGTTCCGGCATGCAGGAAGGGCCGATGTTCAGCAATGCTGGCGCAGGCGGTGCAAGCAATGGGGCCAGCGGTGGCAGCAGTTCGAGTCTGTCCAGCAGCGGCGGCACTCTCGGCAGCAACAGCGGGCTGGGCAGCGCAGCGTCCGACAGTGCCGGTGCAGGGCGCACGGAGGGTACTGGCGGCGCGGCGGCGACCGGCGGAACCAGCGGAACCGGTGCCGCAGGCGGGATGTTCGGCGCATCCGGTACAACGACCAGCCCGAACGGCCTGAGTCGCGTGACCGGCTACGGTGCCAGCATGTCCAGCCCGGCGGCCAGCGATATCTTTCTCTGGGCTGGCGGCTGACCCATCCAATGCGCGGTGGGGAACGGCAATATCGACCCTGCTTCGTTAGACTTTCGGGGGTCATGATCGATCCACCGAGCATGATTGCTTTGGTCGAAAAAAGGCTTCGCTCGACGAAGTCCGGCCTGCGCAACCTCGCCTGCCTTCTGGTATTCCTACAACGGGTCGCGAAGTTTTCCGATAGAACTTAATGCATTGAAGAAGTATTGTCTTTTTGCACATTTCTGGAGGTGTGCATCTGGATATCGGGCGTTCGTGCTCCTTTGCGGAAAGCGGAACGACTTTTCTTACTTCGACAACCGAAAGTATGATGCGGACCTCACAACTACAAAACAGCGACACTGCCGCGCGTCTGTTGACCGGCATTGCCGGCCTGGACACCATCCTGGCCGGTGGCCTGACGCGCGACCGGTTGTATGTCGTTGAAGGCGAACCGGGAACCGGCAAGACCACACTGGCGCTGCAGTTTCTGCAGGAAGGCGTGCGTAATGGCGAACGGGTGGTGTATGTGACGCTGGCCGAGACAATGGTCGAGTTGCAGGCGGTCGCGCAATCGCATGGCTGGCTGCTGGACGGCATTACCGTCAAGGAGATCATTCCGGACGAAAATGTACTGGCAGCGGAGCAGCAGTACACGATGTTTCACCCGTCGGAAGTGGAGATGGGGTCGACGCTGAAACAAATTTTGGACGTGGTCGACCATATGCAGCCGACCCGCATCGTGATCGATTCGCTTTCCGAGCTTCAGTTGATGGCGGAAAGTCCGTTGCGGTACCGGCGTCAGGTGCTCGGCTTGAAGCAATATTTCTCCACTCGGTCTTGCACCGTATTGCTGCTCGACGACTGCAGCGCAACCAACAGCGACCTGCAGGTGCGCAGTGTTGCCCACGCCGTGATCGCGCTCGACCTGATCGCCCAGACCTACGGTACCGAACGGCGCAAACTGCGGGTGGTAAAGTATCGCGGCGTGGCGTATCGCGGCGGCCGGCACGACTACAAGATCGCTCGGGGCGGGCTGACGGTGTATCCGCGTCTGGTGGCGTCTCATACCCGCTCGACACGGCGTTTCAAACAGCTCGAAAGCGGCTTGCCGGTCTTGGATACGTTGCTGGGCGGCGGCCTCGAGGAAGGGACCAGCACGCTCATTTCCGGGCCGGCAGGCGCTGGCAAGTCATCTCTGGCAGCCCAGTTCGTCAATGCAGCCACGCAACGGGGCGAGCGCGCCGCCATGTTCCTGTTCGAAGAAGCGGCCAACAACCTGATGAACCGTTCCCGCGGTCTGAACATGGATCTGGCTGGTGCGATCGATGCCGGCATGCTCAGCATCCAGCAAATCGACCCGGCCGAAATGTCACCCGGTGAATTCACGCATACCGTCTGCGCGGCGGCGGCCGACGGCGCGAAGGTAATCGTCATCGACAGCCTGAACGGGTACCTGAAAGCGATGCCCGACGAGCGCTTCCTGACGACCCACCTGCATGAGTTGCTGACCTTTCTGGGCCAGGCCGGTGTGGCGACGATTCTGGTCGGTGTCCAGCAGGGCATGATCGGCAGCCACATGACAACCTCGATCGACGCCAGTTATATTGCCGACAACGTCCTGATGCTGCGCTATTTCGAGATGGATGGCGCCGTGCAGCAGGCGATTTCGGTATTCAAGAAACGCGGCAGCATGCACGAACGCACCATCCGGCGCTATTTCATGGATCAGGGCGGGATTCATGTCGGGGAAGTGCTCAAGGGACTGCACGGTATTCTCACTGGCGTGCCAACGCCGATCGACACCCACGAACCGAGTCCGGTGGCAGATTGAGACAACACTGATGCAAAACTGCGTACTCATTCTGGCGCCGATCGGCCGCGATGCCGATCTGACGCATGACGTGCTGGAGGCAGCCGGCATCGATGCCAGGATCTGCCGCAGTATCGACGCGCTGCAGGAAGCGCTGGCGGTCGGCGCCGGGGTGCTGCTGACCGTTGAAGAGGCGCTCGGTGTCGCACTCGAGCCCGTGGCGGCATTCGTCGCCTCCCAGTTACCCTGGTCCGACATGCCGATCCTGGTGCTGACCCAGCGCGGCGCGGATGCGCCGTCGCTGTCGCGCGCCGTTCATTTGTTGGGCAATGTCACGCTGCTGGAGCGTCCCGTGCGCACCCTGGCCCTGGTCAGTGCATTGCATTCGGCATTGCGGGCCCGGCAGAAGCAGTTCCAGGTGCAAGAGGGCAGCCAGCGCAAGGATGAATTCCTGGCCAGCCTGGGACATGAACTGCGCAATCCGCTGGCGCCGATCCACAATGCCATGGGTATTCTCAAGCACATGTATCCGAACGTGCCGGCGATGGTGAAGGTGCGCACGGTCGTCGAACGCCAGGTTACCCACCTGACGCGCCTCGTGGACGATCTGCTCGACGTGGCCCGCATCACCAACGGCAAGATCGTGCTGCAGCAGGAAGACTTCTCGCTGGCATCGGTGATCGAACATGTGCATGAACTGGCCAATGCAGCAGCGCATGCCAAGCAACTCACCTTCGAGATCGCCGCACCGGCGACTTGCGTCATGCTGCATGCCGACTATGCGAGGGTGATCCAAATCATCGCCAACATCGTTCTGAACGCGATCAAGTTCACGCCGACAGGTGGCTTTGTTCGACTGAGTGCAACAGTCTCTGATGAAGACCTCGTGTTTTCGATTCGCGACTCTGGCATCGGCATTGCCCGCACGGCCTTCGAAACGATCTTCGATCTGTTTTCGCAAGAAAAACCGGCCACCGGCCCGGTCACCAGCGGGCTCGGCATCGGCCTGAATCTGTCGAAGCGCTTCGCCGAGATGCACGGCGGCAACATCCGCGTGCACAGTGAAGGACTGGGACATGGCAGCGAATTCGTGGTGAGCCTGCCGGTCGTGACCAGCGTCGAACCAGTCGTTCCGGCGGCTCTCGCATTCGCCGGCGATGCACCGAACCGTTCGCGCAAACCGACGGTGCTGGTGGTGGACGACAACCGGGATGCTGCCAACATGTTGCAGGCCCTGTTCGAATTCGAAAATTTCGACGTCGCCACCGTCTATGACGGTTTCGATGCCATCGCCTCGGTGCGGGCTCGGGTGCCGAACCTGATCGTGATGGACCTTGGCATGCCCGGCATCGATGGCTACGACACCGTGCGCCGGATCCGCCAGCAGCCTGGCACCGAACGCACCACCATCGTCGCCCTGACCGGCTGGGGCCAGTCCGACGCCCGCCAGAAGACCGCTGCCGCCGGCTTCGATCATCACATGGTCAAGCCGATCGATTTCGACGCCCTCAAGATGTTGATCGCCACCGTGTCTCTCTGATTCTCGTCAGAGCGCCGGGCGTGCGGCCATGGCGACATTGCCGCTCCGGCAGATTCCGGCGCCGGGCATGCATTGGACGCAACGGCATCTTCGCGCGAGCGGTACGACGTTCGCCAGGCGAACTCGACATGCCCGAGCGTGGCGCCACAATCCGGATTCGCAACCCGAATGGCAGGAGCCCAGGTCCATGTATTCCGTGAAACTTTCGAGAGTGCCGCTTGGCACCGAACAACTGTCCTTCAAGGTCGCCTACGGACGCAACGGTACGCCGAGCAAGAGTAACCCCCTCGATGGCCTGTTGAATTACACACCTTTTTCGGATGTGACACAAACGCTTGCGACGGCAACATTCCAATCTGGCGTCGCCGAGGCCAGGGCGGCTGCCAGGCTGCAATTGACCGAACGGCTCACTCATGAATTGCCGGAACAAAATATCAAGCACGGAAAATTCAAGCTGCAGTTCAAACCGGCGCAGGAGAAGGCGGATCATCCGGCTGCAAATGTCGTGACGACTGGTGAAAAAGCGCGGGTTCGCATCAGCGGCAACGTCGACGATGTCGCCATCAATCATGGCCACTTCAAAGCGTGCCAAAAGGTCGGCGTGGAAGGCAACACGGTGGAGCCGCTTGCATGGATCGTCAAGCTCGATCATGCCGCGGGACCTGCCACTGCACGCATTCTGGAAGCGTATGACACGCCGGAATTTCGTGGCGCGGTCGAGAATATTCTGCGCGATACGCTCGCGCGCGGTGATGCGCTGGAACTGGCGATCGACGCCATCGGCGATCGGGTCAGGCAAGTGCAGAAGCGCCTCGATCTGCCGGTCGCGAAGACCAGGCTATCCCTGCGGCGACCTGCCTTGCTCGACCACGCGGTCGTGGTGATCGGTGCGACAATCCCGGGCGAGACGCCGCTTCAGCTCGGCGTCAAGAAGATTGCCGGTCCAAACGGCTACCAGGATTTTGCGACCCTGTCTGCAGCCTGATCGAATGGGCAGCAAGGAGAAGATTGCAGCCATATCTTGTCGCTGCAGTGCGCGTCCTGGTGCCAGAGCACGCGCATTCGGCCATGACGACGGCCTCACCCATGATCATTGTCCGGCGGCTGTGATCGTCGCATGCTGCGGCGATGGCGGATCGGCGCGCACGACCATCAGGCCGGCCCGCTGGCCAACCAGCACCTTCGGATTCGGGAACACCATGTATTCAGTCACCGGACCGACCCTGTGCACCATGTCGCCATCGGTAGCAATCACCGCATGGGGCGGCAGGGCCGTGAAATTATGCATCGCACCGTCATGCATCAATTGAAATGCGTCGCTGCATTTGATGATCTCCTGCGCCACGCGAAAGCGTACCGGTTCGGTACTGCCGGATAACACGACCTGTCCCTGCAGCAGGTTCAGTATTGCCGTGCGCGTCTGTTGCAGCTGGTCCGGCGGATGCTGGCCGAGGACGCCTGCCTGGCCGAGTTCGACCGTGCAGCTCGACGCCTGGAACCGTTGCGCCGTGAAGGCACTGAAGGTCGTGGCGCGCTGGCTGTTGAACATCACCGCCTCGATGCCGGCGCTGCCGAGCCAGGCAATCAGCGGCGCCTGTGTCTCATCGCCGCCGTCGGCAGGAATGACGGCAAAGCGGGCGTAGCGCGATGGCCGGATTGCCGAATGCAAGTCGAGATGCCAGCGTGCGCTGTGGCCAGGTGCGTCGAAAAACGCGGCACTGGCCTCCATGATCGCGTCGGCCCGGGCTGCTTCCCGGGCATTGGCCAGCATGCCGCGCTCGGCTGTGAAAAGTCGGTTCAGGTCGGCATCGACGAAGCGAGATGCCAAGGCGATCGCATCCGGATTGCCGACCACCAGCAGCAGGTCCGGCGCCAGGCATGCCGGTGCCTGCACCAGTGCGGCCAGGAGGGTGTCGAGAACCTGCGCCATCATGTCGATCGGCGCCGTCTCGTTGCCGTGAATGCCGACCGAGATCAGCAGGCGCAGGCGCGGCGGCGCGCCGATCTCCGCTGCCACCTTGGCCTCTGGCTCTGCCTCTGCCGTCACCGCTGCCGGCGCATGCAATACCTGCAGCATGCCCGGCCCCGGTACCTGTGTCACCAGTCCAGTGGCAGCCAGACGCACGCCGATGGCATGCAGATCGCCGGATACCAGCGCAGGCAGCGTGGCCTGCGCTTCGGGTAAATTCAGCACCGCTGCTCCACATCGAGCCGGCGTTCGATGGCGCCGGAGATCTGGGTCAGCACGGTTGTCAGGATGAGGTAGATGCTGGCCACGGTAATGAAGACTGGAATCGGTTCGAAGGTCGCGGCCTGGATCCGGTTGCCGATGTTCGACAGCTCGACCACGCCGATCACATAGGCCAGGCTGGAATCCTTCAGCAACGACACGATGTTGTTGACCAGTGGCGGCAGCGCGATGCGCAGGCTCTGCGGGAAGACGATGTAGCGGAAGCTCTGCATCGGATTCAGGCCCAGCGACTGCGCGGCATGGGTCTGCCCGCGCGGCACCGCCAGGATGCCGCCGCGGATCGCTTCGGCGTTGTAGGCGCCGCTGTTGAAGGCCAGTGCAACGACTGCAGAATAAAAATCGGACAACTGCAGGCCTGGCACCAGCGCCGGCAATGCCAGAAAAACGAACAGCACCTGCACCAGCAGCGGGGTGCCGCGGATGACCCAGATATAGAAGCTTGCAATCCAGCGAAACAAGGCGAAGCGCGAAAGCTTGCCGATGGCAGCCAGCACGCCAAGCACCAAGCCGATCGCGCCGGCGACCAGCGTCAGCGCCATCGTCACCCGCGCACCATCGGCAAATTGCTGGGCGGCGGAGCCGATCGGCTCGGGCATCGATTTCAGGGGAATTGCCATCAGCCACAGGAACACGACCAGCCCCACCACGGCCAGTGCGATCGCCACCGCGCTGCGGCGCTGACGCGACCAGGATGCCGGCAAAATCATCAACGGCGTTGTCTGCTTCACTTGCAACGGATGTCTTCCTTCATGTATTTCTCGGAGATCGCCTTGTAGGTGCCATCGGCCATGACCTCCGCCAGGGCCCGGTCGATGGCGGCGGCCAGCGGCAGGTTGCCTTTCTTGACGGCGCTGGCGATCTTTTCCACATACAGAAAGTCACCGCTCTTCAAGCCCGATTTCGGACTGGCTTCGATCGCTGCCTTGACCACGAAACGGTCGCTGACCCAGGCGTCTACCCGGCCATTCAACAACGCCGAGCGGGCGTCGGTATCCTGCGGAAAATTCTTCACGTCCTTCACGCCCGGCACCAGCAGCACGTTCTTCAGATAGGTGGTGCCGGTTTGCACCGCCACCGTCTTGCCGGCCAGCGTCGCCGCCGAACGAATCGTCGGATCACGCGAGACGATCACGCCGCCGCTGCAGTATTCCGGCGTGTTGAAGGTCACGGCGCGGGCGCGCTCGTCGGTGATGCCGAAGGAAGCGATGACCATGTCCCAGCGGTCCTGCTTCAGGCCGGCCAGCAGGGCCTCGAAGGCCAGTGACTTCCATTCGATCGCCAGGCCCATTTTCTTGACCATCGCTTCGGCCAGTTCGACCTCGAAACCGGTCAGTTTGGCGCCCTGGAAATAATTGAAGGGCGGATAGGCGCCCTCGGTGGCGACGATCAGCTTGCCGCTGGCCTTGACTTCCTCGATGCTGCGGGCCTGCACCGGCGCCATGCAGGAACCGGCAGCCAGGCCGATCCAGACCAGGACGGCGGCTGCCGAGCGCAATGCGCGGCAAGGAGAGGACAAACGGATGATGCGCATGCGGTGTGCTCCAGGTGATGCCGGTAGGTTCGATCGCGTTGACGGGACCGGGCTGAAATGGAAGATGATCAAGCCAAGAGTGCGCCGGAGATGGCAACGATGATGCCGTCTTCAACCGCGCGTGACACGACGCCAGACCTGCTCGTTCCAGGCTTGTTGCGATCTCGAATTATAGGGGAGTCGCCGTGATCCGATCGTACAATCCGGCCAGGCCGAGGATTTCGCTCAGCGCATCGTGCGCAGTGGCGATCTCCCTGGCCAGTGCCGGATCGGCCAGGTCGGCCGGATGCAGCCGGTCACGGTAGTGGCGTTCGACCCAGGCAACCAGCCGCGCATGCAACGCGTCGGTCAGGATCACGCCCTGATGCATGGCGGCTGCCTGTTCGATCGAGAGCACCACGCGCAGGCGCAGGCAAGCCGGCCCGCCACCGTTACGCATGCTCTGGCGCAGGTCGAATGCACACAGGCGATCGATCGGGCCGCCGCTTGCGATCAGTTCCCGGAGGAACCTGGCGACCGCGGGTGTTTCCTCGCATTCCTGCGGCACCACCAGCGTCATGCCCCCATCATTCCGGGTCAGCAGCTGGCTGTTGAAAAGATAGCTGCCAACCGCGTCGCCGACCGACACTGCCGCTGCCGGCACCCGGATTGGCCGCAGGCTGAATCCAAGCGCGTCGCAAGCATCCCGCATCCGGCCAAGGCTGCGCGCCTCGTCTGCAAATGCATGCTCGTGATGGAACAGGACATTCTCGTTGGCGACCGAAATAACGTCATTGTGGAACACGCCCTGATCGATCACGTCCGGATTCTGCTGCACGAACAAGCTGCGCTGCGGCGCCAGCTGGTGCAAGCGCGCGATCGCCTGCCCTGCTTCGATGGTCTGACGCGCCGGAAACCGGGCCGGTGCGGACATGGCGCCGTCGAATTCCGAACGGCCGTAGACAAACAGCTCCAGCCCCGGCGAATCATGCGTCGCGCACAGACGTGCATGATTGGCAGCACCTTCGTCGCTGAATGCGCTTGTGGCGGGCAAGGCCGGATGCACCTTGAAATATGCCGGGTCGGCGAAGATTGCCTGCAGGATGCGTTGCGTCTGCGCCGGCTCGCGTGAGCGGTGCAACTTGCTGTTGAGGTTGGCGACCGTGAAATGAGTGCGGCCGTCGGCGGTGTCGGCCGCCGGGCTGACAGTGGCTGCATTGGCGGTCCACATGGCAGACGCGGAATAGGCGGCGGCGAGCAAGACCGGCGCATCACGCTGCGCGGCGGCCAGGATCGCGGCGTCGTTCCCCCGAAAACCAGCGGCATGCAAAAGGGAAAAATCCGGCCGCAGATGCGGTGGCAACAGCGCCTGCGCAAACCCCTGCCGCGCCAGCGCATGCATCTTTACCAAGCCCTGCAAGGCGGCCGCGCGCGGATTGGACACGCCATGGCTGCTCGCCGCCGATGCGACGTTGCCGAACGACAGACCGGCATGGTTATGCGATGGCCCGACCAGCCCGTCGAAATTCCATTCCCGCGCTGCCGATGTCGGTGCCGCGCTCATTCCAGCTCGCCTGGGAACACCAGCCCCGGCGACAATTGCGCCGGCATCGACAACGTGGCCGATGCGATCGACGCCACCGGATAAGCACAATAGTCGGCTGCGTAATACGCGCTCGGCCGGTGGTTGCCGGATTTGCCGACGCCGCCGAAGGGCGCCGTGCTGGCCGCACCGGTGGTCGGCCGGTTCCAGTTGACGACACCGGCGCGAACCTGGGCCGAGAACTGTTCCCAGTGCTGCGCATCGTCGCACAGCAGGCCGGCTGCCAGGCCATACGCCGTGGCATTGACCGCAGCAATGGCGTGCGTGAAATCGACTACCCGCCGCACCTGCAGCAGGGGTCCGAAAAATTCCTCATCCGGCAAGTCGCGGGCATCGGTCACGTCGACGATGCCGGGGCTGAGCAAGCCGGTGCCGGCTGCCAGATGGCGCATCGGCAACAGCATCGAGGCGCCTCGCGCCACCAGATCGGCCTGCGCCGCCAGCAACCGCTGCGCCGCCATCTCGGAGACCACCGCGCCCATGAACGGCGCCGGCATGGCCTCGCCCGCGGCCACCCGCAAATTTGCGGCGACTGCCACCAGCCGCGCGACGAAGGCGGCGCCGGCCGGGCTGTCTTCGACGATCAGCCGCCGCGCGCAGGTGCAGCGCTGGCCAGCACTGACGAAAGCAGAGAAGATCGCATGATGGACCGCGGCGTCGATGTCGCCCACCTGCCAGACAACCAGCGCGTTGTTGCCACCCATTTCCAGCGCCAGGATTTTTTCCGGATGACCGGCGAACTGGCGGTGCAGCAGCGCGCCGGTGCGATAGCTGCCCGTGAAGAGGATGCCGTCGAGCGCCGGATGCGCGGC
>JAYTLK010000220.1:0-1805 GCA_043729515.1 Herminiimonas sp. | reverse complement strand
CCCAAGCTCCTTCGACCGCGACCAGTGCAAACCACACGGCCAGCGATCCGAGCAACGACCATTGCATCGTCATTTGGACGGCAGCCATGTACGGCCAGTTGTTGCGGATCAGCAGGTTGAAGTTGCTCTGCACGCTGTTCTGGGGAACCATGCGAACACGCCCTTCCTGTTGCCAGAGTTCATGCGACACGGCCACGGGATCGGCTGCACTCATGATTGAGGCGGCGTGCAGCACCATCGGCAGCAGGATGAGAGCGAGATCGACACCACGAGCCATTGCCCGGCGCGGGACAGACCCGAGCGTCGCGGAGCCATGCCCCGACACAATCACCGCGTCCTCTGAAGCGTGCGGCCTTAACCAACTCAGTCCGCACGCGATCACCACCAGATGTGCCAACCAGCCCGCTCCGAGAGCCAGCCCCAATCGGAGATACCACCCAATCATCGGCCACTCATGACCCGGCAAACGATGCGGCAGCTTCCGCAGGCCGGTCTCATCGACGGCAAACACATCCGCCCCCTGCAGGGGATCGATTTCCAGTAGAAAGCACTCGTCATGGTTGGGTGATGTGACGATGATCGGGTACGACATCAACTCACTCGGTAAATCGCCGATCACATCGAAGCGATCTCGTGCAGTTCGCATCCAGACGCGGGACTTGTGCGGTCCTTGAGTGACCCCGTTCAGTTGAGCCTGCCAGCCAGCGGCGATCACTGGAACACCACCAAGGAGACTGGCGGAATGAAACGGCGTGTATGACTTTTCGCCCACGTATTCCCAACCACTGGCTTCGGGGGGAGTGTTCTGGGGGAGCAAGGCGCTGACCGAATCCTCCCGCGTCTCGACGAACTCGAACCCCTCGCGGTACGCCATGAAAGTTCCAAATAAATCGAAGTGGACGAGGTGCAGATGCCCCTGATCCGGAATGACAATCAGCTTCGGAGTTGAACTGCTCGTTCCCGTGGTCGCAGGCTTCGTACTCGCTCGGGGGGCGAATACCTTGCGATCCCGGCCGAGATCGTCCTCCCACAGCCGATCTCGGCCTGGCAGAATAACCTCCGACCCATCGAGCCATTGGTCCTCGACAAGATGTACGATCCGATAACGCTCGGGTTGATACTCGCGAACCGACGACAGGACACCATCCTGCACGAAATAGTTGCAGTCGAATGTTCGCGAACCAGAAGGCGCGTAATCGAGTTGCGGCAGAGAGAGGGCAGTTCGGAGGACGGATTGCCCGTCTGTTTCGTAGACGGTGCCCCAATCGGAATAACCGCCAATGATCCACAAGCGGTCCTCTGTTGCCACCATTTGAACGGCTGTGATCACATCGAGTTTCGTTTCCTGATCCTCGCCAGTCTCGATGTTCCGTCGATGAATGAGCATGCGGCGTTTGTAGCTGCGCGTGTTTGGCAAGATTGTCGATACGGCGTACCAGAGGTTCCCCTTCCAGATCGTTGCGGCCTGGTACTCGTGTCTTGGTCCCGGAACTTCAAAGTACTGACCGCGTTCGCGGATCAGGCCGCGCACCAGCCAAGCACACAGCGCACCGCCGATGACGAGCGACGTGAGAATGATCAGGCCCAAGACGACAGGCTCGTGAATCGACTTGGGCCTCATGGCGGCAATCCTCTTGATTGGGCGAACAATTCCGTGAACGACGAGACTTACACCTCACGCGGCTCAAAGTGAGAGGTTTCCGAGCGGGGTGGCGTCAGCCCCCCGGTTCTTCCAAAGCGGGCTGACGCCCAAGAACCGGGGGACTGACGCCGCCCCGCTCAGAGGTCTCATCACGGACCGCGCG